>JAZFSS010000188.1:0-2882 GCA_036446275.1 Gammaproteobacteria bacterium
GCCGCAATCACGACCTTTGGCAGATTGGTGACATCGAAGTGCGACAAAAACAGCGCATCCCGAGTCGCCTTGCCGGCCACTTGGTGGGCAATCATGACAACGGCCGAGAATAAGGCGAGGGTTAGGGCCCTGGATTCAGAATCCTTGAATGGAAAACCGTTCACGCCGTGGATGGTTGCGCTGCATAGACATGGTATTCACGGGCCAGCAATATCAGCACGCCGACCCAGGCCCCGCAAATAACGAGCGTAAGCCAACCCAATTGTGCGACCCCAAGACTGATAGGCAACCACGTGGTAAATAACAAGATTAATGCCGAGCCCAATACCTTGAAGACACGGTAACCCAGCATATCGATCCACGCCTTGGCTTGGTAAGTGCGTACCGGGTCAACTGGTATATACAGCTGCTCTTTGGATGCCCGGTTGATGGAATAGGAAAGTCCCCGGTCACTGATTTTCATGGCCGCGGCCACCATTAATACCGGTTGCATCATGAACGCGAAGGAAAAGGCCGCCAACGCCAGAGGTTGAATCATCATGCCTGCCATCACACCCAGAAATCGATGGATCAACGGTGTGAGTACTACATTAACAGCGACGGAAACCAGGTTCAGAACAATGAAAAAGGTAGAGATATAGGTAGTACGCGCATCCAGGTCGGGATAGGTTGCCGCAATTACTGTTATGAACTGGTACTCTACGATGGGCTGCGCCAGCTGGGCACATAGTAAGGCAGCCGCAATCAACATCAGATAACGGCTTGTCACCAGGGAGCGCCATCCGCCTTCCGCAATGACCGGTGGACCCTTGGAAGGCACTTCTTCATACAGTCCCATGCGCCCCATTTTCAGGTTTACAAGGAAGGTGATTACCAGGATTCCGGCACAGGACAGCAGCAAATCCGGCGTCTCCATGGGTGTGAACTTCAGTAGCGCAGCCGCGGTGGCGCCCCCCGCTACTCCGCCTACCAGTCCACCGGTGCCCACAAACCAGTAGGATTTCTTGCCGTCCTCGGTTTCCGTTATGGTATTAGTAAGACTCCAGAACTGCTCCACCAGAATGACACTGAAGATATCTACGAAGATGTAAAACCCTAGCGCGGCGATAGCGCTCTCGAATCCGAGTAGCATCCAGAAGCCTACTAATAGGCCGATGAACAGCAAACAAGAACCCAGCACCACCTGCAGCCGGCTATGTCGTTCAACCAAACGGTGATAGAAGCCGATAAATGTGCCAAGCACCAGCGCGGAAGCGATCCAGACGTAGGGGAACCCCTCTGGTCCCCAGTACTCAATCAGTAGGGAGCGACTGGCGGCTTTCACCTGGTAGTACGCCAGGATGATCAAAAAGAAATTCAGAAAAAGAATTATCGCCCTGCGGGCCAGGTCTTGTGATTGGCTGCTGCTGGATTCTTGGTGTCTTTCAGACATCGACCGGCCTCCAGGGGTGTTGGGCTAAGTACGTGTGGCTAAAAAGATTATTATGTTAAAATCACTAGCGAATTGTACGCTATGACGACCAAGATTCTTAGGTTCATGCTCGAATTAATCTTCGGCCTGTTTATTTACGGGGCGCTTTTCGCCGATGCGCTGGATGAGTATCCATCGCTGTGGGAGAGCTACGATCCGGGCCTGCAAAGCCAGCTGGAGGACACCCTTACGGAGCTCGGCTTACGGCGGGCGATCCGTGCCAAAGAACTGGGTGTCGTCCTGGCGGACATCACGGATCCCCATGAGCCGCGGGTCGCATCGGTGAACGGCGACGAGATGTTCTATGCCGCCAGCCTGCCGAAGATCGCAATCCTGCTTGGTGCGTTCGTGGAAATCGAGCGGGGCAATATGCGCCTCGATCGCGAGACCCGGAATTCCCTGACCCGGATGATACGGGTTTCCTCCAATGTGGAGGCGACGCGGATGTTGAATCGGGTGGGTCGGCAAAATTTACTGGATATTCTGCAGTCCGATGAGTACCGCTTATACGATCCGGCGGTGAACGGCGGCCTATGGGTTGGTAAGGAGTACGGTAAGGGTATTGCGTACCGGCGCGATCCCTTGCACAACCTGTCCCATGGCGCTACCCCCATGCAGGCGGCACGGTTCTATTATCTGCTGGAAACCGGGCAATTGGTGAATGCCAGGCATACGCGGCAGATGAAATCCATGCTGGCGAATCCGGCGATCCACCACAAGTTTGTAAAAGGGTTGGACGGCTATCCCAACGTCAAGATCTACCGGAAATCCGGCTCCTGGAAGAGATGGCACTCCGATAGTGCCCTGGTGGAAGCCAATGGCCGAAAATACATTGTGGTGGCCCTGGCCGAAAACCCCAGGGGCGGCTCGTGGCTAAGTAAAATGATCGGTCCTTTGCATGAACTCGTGGTGCCGCCCCGGATCGCCGGGTACGCCGACTAACCCATTCCATTTTCCTCGTCTGTCAGAGATCCCGACGGCGCGCCCCGGGAAATAGGAACCAACTCGTTGTTATTGAGACATAATTAGTATGGTTCACGTTCTTTCTGTCCGGAATCAAGTTGTCGGGATTCCTGACAGCCTGCCTACGATCTATTTAGTTACTTAATTGCTTGTTATGTAGGCATTATTAGCAAGATCTCTCGAATTGCACCGGCAGGGACCGTCGGTAGGTTTTACACTTTCCAGGTACGTACCTCACATTGTAGTAGAGCCCTCCCCGCTAACCCCTTGTTCTATTGCTTTTCAAGTGTCGTTGGCCCGGTTTTTGCAGCAAATACAACATAATTGCGTTCCAGCGGGGGTTGTTGGGCGCGAAATAAAGAAAGACAAAGTCTAGAGGAGACTGACCATGATTCGCATCGCGCGGTTTGCCAAGGTGGCTGTATGGGGCATTGTGTTTGGATGGGTA
>JAZFSS010000189.1:0-3526 GCA_036446275.1 Gammaproteobacteria bacterium
GGGGATATAATCGTGCCAATCTTGCCGACGCCTGGACCGCCGTAGTAGAGGCCCTGCTGGAGGAAGGTGTCTGAAAAACCCCATTTCGTTGGGTCAATAAAATGCCTTGCTGACGACCAACTCTTCACCGGATCCGGGGCACGGAACCGAACTCTGTCCCCGGTAGTGTCTCAGTTTGGATCACAGACCAGAGAGGGGAGGACGTCCCCGTCGCTTAATCTCGTTGCGCCGTCCATGGCTTCACTCGAATCGGAGGCGTCTCGCGCCACCTTTCTTCGCTTCGCTATCCTGCTTTGCTCGAAAGCCCGGGGTCCGCCTTCCATGGCGGACCCGTTCGCCGGGACGAAGGTCCACTGGACCTTCGTCTTATTCCGGCTTACCCCTGTTCCGCTCGCCGCCTACGACGCGCCGGGTATCGCTCCCCTCTCTTTGCAGTAATCGAAACTGATCCACTACCCAGATTTTTTATATTAAGCAGTATTTGCCGAGTTATGGGTGATGATGCGATAGTGGAAACCAGCAGAGGTTATCGTTGAGATCATTAGTCAAGATTTGGTTGGATATTTGTTTGCTGCGAGCCAGGCCGCAAGACCTACCCGCTTCTGCATTTCTGTTGTCTATTACCATACCCGCGTACTTGACTGTGAACATGTTTATAGCTCTTTCACATGTTGGCATTTTAAATGCAATTAGTCTGGCGGTGTTGGATACCGGCGTATTGGCGTTATTCGTACAATTTGCGTTGCAGACCCGCGGCTATGAAATGCGCTTTGCCCAGGTGCTAACCGCACTGACCGGCACCGGAACGTTGCTGGGTATGCTGGCAATACTCCTGCTGATATTGCAAACAAGCCAGGCGTCCGGCTCCAGTGGCGGACTTGTCACCTTCTTATGGCTGGTCTGGATTGTCTGGAATCTGCTCGTATTGGGGCATATCCTCCGTCACGCGCTATCAACATCCATGGCGATGGGCCTGTTTGTGGGTCTCGGCTACATGGTATTTTCTATCTATTTGATACAGCTACTATTTCCGGGCGTTTCCTAATATGCGTATTCATATCCTCGGGGTCTGTGGCGCCTTCATGGGCGGTGTTGCGTTGCTGGCCCGGGAGGCGGGTATCGAAGTGAGTGGTTCTGACGCCAACGTATATCCACCCATGAGTACCCAATTGCGTGACGCCGGTATTACCGTGCTGGAAGGATACCAGCCGGACCACCTGCAGCCGGCCCCTGATTCAGTAGTGATCGGCAACGCCTTGTCCCGTGGTAATCCGTCTATCGAATATTCGTTAGCACAAGGCTTGTACTATACCTCCGGACCACAGTGGCTGGCGGAGCATGTGCTTGCAGACCGCTGGGTCATTGCGGTAGCCGGGACCCATGGCAAAACCTCTACTGCAAGTATGGTGGCCTGGATTCTGGAGTACGCTGGCATGAGTCCGGGGTTTCTGATTGGTGGAGTACCCAATAATTTTGGTGTCTCTGCGCGGTTGGGGTCCGGCCGGCATTTTGTGGTAGAGGCGGATGAATACGACACCGCGTTTTTCGATAAGCGCGCAAAGTTTGTTCATTACCGGCCGCGGACCCTGGTGTTGAATAATCTGGAGTATGACCACGCCGACATATTCCCGGACCTTGCAGCGATTCAACGGCAATTTCATCATCTAATCCGTACTGTACCCGGCAATGGTCTGATCCTAAACAATGCCGCGGATTCTAATTTGCGGAACACACTTGCCATGGGATGCTGGACCGCGACCGAAAACTTTGCGCTGCAAGAGACGGGAATCAACGCGGTTTGGCAAGCACGCTGCACATCACCAGGCGGGCAATCTTTTGTTGTCTGTCGCGGTAACGATGAGCTGGGTACGGTGCAATGGGGCCAATCAGGCTCCCACAATGTGAGCAATGGCCTGGCTGCGATCGCAGCCGCGTGCCATACCGGGGTTTCCGTACCCCAGGCGGTCAAGGCCTTGGCGGAGTTCCAGGGTGTTAAACGCCGCATGGAGCTGCGGGCAGAGGTGAACGGCATCTACATATACGATGATTTTGCCCACCACCCGACTGCGATTGCCACGACTTTGCAAGGGCTGCGCAAGCAAGCCCCGGGCGGCCGTATATTTGCCGTCTTGGAGCCTAGATCCAACTCCATGCGGTTGGGAATACATCGGGATACCCTTGCAGGTTCACTGCAGACAGCTGATCAGGTATGGATATTCCGGCCGGCCGATCTGCCTTGGGATCCGGGAACGGTCGCTACAGAATTGGGCGCTCAAGCCCGGGTCATGGACAGCGTAGACGAGATCATCAGCGATGTAGTCAGTGAGGCGCGCAGTGGTGATCATATCGTGATCATGAGTAACGGCGGCTTCGAGGGTATCCATGAGCGGCTGATCCAAAAACTGCATGGAACTTGAAGAGTGCCCTTTTAAAGATCAAACCGCCAAGGACTAAACAAAAACGGCTCCGAAGGAGTCGCTGTTGTTCTCCCGGTTGTAGGACCGGCGCCCCGCTGGGAACGGTAAAAATTCCCCGCGAGGCGCGGGTCCTACTATAGAAGTGGAGTTTCGTAGCGCTTTATCCATCGGCTCCCGTTGAATCCAGCAGCAGCACGGTTCCGTCCCATACAGGTTCGCACGGGCTCTGATCGTCGCAACGGTAATTTTCAGATCGTTGCCGCTTTTTCCATATGAGACGTTCAGCAGTTGATTCGAAGTGCGTGAGTGGTCCGTTAAAGTCGCTATCAGTGCGCAAGATCGAAAATAACTGGAACGGGTTATACGCATCGAGTCGGGATACGTTTCCGATCCACACAGATAGGCTCGTTTCTGTGATTACGAAGTCCGAATCCCATAGACGTATAATCAGCCACCCTTGACCGGTGACATCCTTTTGAATCATCCGTAATGATTCATAACGCCCATCATGCACCTGGGGCAGGATCGGTAATTGGTCAACAGCGGTCGCGGGCACAAGCCAATGCAACCCATCTCTTAGCCTTGGTGACTCAGGTTCATGCCAGCCATTTGCCTGTAATTGTTGTCGCACGACTTTTAGGTCACCGTTCCATTGTAGTGTGATGGGATGCTGCTTCGACCCTTCCAGATCCCACCGGTAGGACGGCAATTGCTGCCAGCCGTTATCCCACCAGGCGGCTTTCCGAACCTGTTGCGTAGAGCGAGACACTGCATATTGCTCAAGGTCTTTTTTAAACATTCGCTGGCCCTGCCAAGAAGCAGCCATGATAAATGTGGATATCGCTATGATAATCAGCCCTGGAAGCGCGATGGGCGGGCGCGGATGGCGGCGGTATGCAACCCCAAGTAGTGCAACCCAGCCGAACCCCAAGGTAATGCCACCGACCACATCGGTGAGCCAATGTGCTCCTAAGTAGAGGCGGGATAGTGCGATAGGGACAATCAAGAACGCGGCAATTCCATAAGGTATCCAGCGGCGAACGGCAGGTAACTCGCCTGCGACCAGCACCGCTAGAAAACCGTACAACGTCATACTCATGGAACTATGA
>JAZFSS010000190.1:0-6990 GCA_036446275.1 Gammaproteobacteria bacterium
GGTGCAATGCTAGCGCTGCCCAGGGCCAGTGATAGGTCCCTTGGTAGCTGACTTTTCTTAAGCCCGAAACGGGTGATGTAATCGATGGCAGTGTCTACACCGATCGACCGCAATAGGCGCACCGACACCAAATTTCGGGAAAAGGTTAGTGCCTCCCGAAGTCTGGTTGGGCCATGAAAGCGCCCACTATAATTCTGGGGGCGCCAGGTATTTTCCAGCGCGGGATCGTCGAATACTACCGGCGCATCGTTAATAATGCTGGCCGCGGTATACCCGTTTTCCAGGGCCGCGGAGTAAATGAATGGTTTGAAACTGGAGCCCGGTTGACGGCGGGCCTGAACAGCTCGATTGAATTTGCTGTAGTAATAATCAAATCCGCCGGTCAGTGCTATGATTGCCCCGTCCTCGGCGCGCAAGGACACTAATGCGCCCTCTAAAGCAGGGATCTGGGATAGCCGCCACTGCCGATTTTTGTTGCGAACCAGCCGTACTATGTCGCCCGGTTGCACGATATCCGCCGGGGATTTCGGCTTTTTCCCCTGCATGTCGGGTCGGATATAGCGGCGTGCCCATGACATACCGTCCCACGGGATACTGATGGATTCACCGCTGGCCAACAGCGCTTGCGCGGATCTTTCTGAGACTTCTGTTACCAGTGCCGGCATCAGTCCGCCCACGGTACCAATTTTGTCGACTAATTGACGCCGGGCTTCCTGCTCCGGGAACTTGTTTAGATCCACGTGGTGTTCCGCGCCCCGGTATCCGTGCCGTCGCGTGTAGTCCTGCAACCCGTTTCGTAGCGCTCGGTTGGCAGCTTGCTGCAGCTCGGCCTGGATGGTGGTGTAGACCACAAATCCTTCCGTGTAGGCGGCGCTCCCGAAACGCCGTACCATCGCCTCCCGCACCATCTCCCCCACGTAAGGGGCCTCAACTTCCGTTATGGTGGAATGTAGACGGGCACTGTCTTTTTCGAAAATGGCCTGCTCGTGGGTGGCGCGATCGATGTAGCCCAGTTTGAACATACGGCGTAAGACGTAGTTGCGCCGGTCCAGTGCCTGGTCCGGTGCGCTGACTGGGTTGTTGCGGGATGGGGCCTTGGGAATTCCGGCGATCATGGCCACTTGGGCCACGCTCAGTTGATCCAGCGGGAGGCCGTAATACACCTGGGCCGCGGCCACAACCCCATAGGCCCTATGGCCCAAATAGATCTTATTAAGGTATAGGGTGACGATTTCTTCCTTACTCAATTCCCTTTCTATGCGTAGCGCCAGGAAGATCTCCCGCAGCTTTCTCATATAGGTTTTTTCCCGCGTCAGGAATACGTTCCTGGCCACCTGCATGGTGATGGTGCTACCTCCCTGGCGCTTTTCTCCGGTACGGATCAATTCCACGGCGGCCCGGATGAGCCCCTGGTAATCCACCCCTGGGTGCTCGAAGAAGCGGCTGTCCTCAGAGGCTAAAAAGGCCTTTATGAGCAACTCAGGAAAATCGGGATAGCTAGCCGGTGAGCGGCGTTTCTCTCCGAACTCACCAAGTAGGCGCGATTCTTGCGTATAAATTCGCAACGGGACCTGGAGACGGATATCCCGAATGCTCTCGATAGCAGGTAGGGACGGGGCTACGTAAAGGTGGGTTGCCACCAGGGCCAGCACCATCAGCGTCAGAATTCCGACCATGCTAGTAAGCAGGAAGCGCAGAAGCGTCAGAAATAAGCGCATGGGGTTATTAGATTGTGACAGGCATCAACGTTGCAACATGCGGGGCCAAGTATAAAGGGTACTGCGGTCCGGAACGAGCCAAAGTTTGAACTTGAAGACATTGGTTGACAATTACTTGGAGATTGCATTTAATGCGAACCAATATATATATGCTGCAAGCATTGATATATGAAAGGAAAATGACGTGTTTCTAGGGAAATGGAACAAAACTAAATTTGCACCCATGGTGGGCCTGGATATCAGTTCCACTGCGGTCAAGTTGCTTGAGCTGAGCCACAACGGTTCCCGATATCGGGTAGAGAGTTACGCCGTCGAGCCTATGCCACCCAATTCCGTGGTGGAACGGGCGATCACCGATGTTGAAGCTGTTGGTGATGCCATTCGGCGCGCCATGAAGCGCTCCGCTACCCGCGCTAAGCAAGCCGCTGTTGCAGTGTCCGGTTCCGCGGTGATCACCAAGATAATCACCATGCCCGCCAGTTTCTCGGCACTGGAGCTGGAAAGCCAGATCGAGCTGGAGGCTGACCAGCATATCCCCTATCCGCTGGAAGAGATCAGCATGGATTTCGAGGTGCTTGGTCCCTCGGAAAAAAATCCCGATACCGTCGATGTTTTGCTGGCGGCCTCACGCAGCGAAAACGTAGACATGCGTGTGGCCGCCGTCGAGATGGGTGGGCTTACCACGAAGGTTGTAGATGTGGAGGCCTATGGCATGGAAAACGCGTTTTCCCTAATCGTCGAGCAAATGCCCGATCAGGGAACCGACAAGACCATCGCCGTGGTAGACATTGGCGCTACTACAACCACCTTAAATGTCTTGCATGACATGCGCATGATCTATAACCGGGATCAAGTATTCGGTGGCAAGCAACTTACTGACGAGATAGCCCGACGGTTTGGGCTCTCCCATGAAGAGGCAGGTCTTGCGAAACGCAAGGGCGGATTGCCTGAAGCGTACGAAGCTGAGGTGCTGCCTTCATTCAAGGAAGCCATGGCACAGCATGTAAGCCGTGCATTGCAATTCTTTTTCTCTTCCAGTCACTACAATCATGTCGACCATATTGTTCTTGCGGGCGGCAGCGCGTCTATCCCCGGGATAGACAGACTGGTGCAAGATAAGGTTGGTATTGATACGACGGTGGCAAACCCATTTAAGAACATGGCGGTTTCCGAAAAGATTGCATCGCAGGGATTAATTAGCGACGCGCCTGCAATGATGCTCGCGTGTGGACTGGCACTAAGGAGCTTTGGCTAATATGGCTCACATCAATCTTTTACCTTGGCGAGAACAACTCCGTGCCAAACGGCAACGGGAGTTTATGTTTGCGCTGGTAGGTGGTGCGGTGATCGCCTGCCTTCTCGTTGCACTCGTGCATTTGCGTTTGCAGGGAATTATAAATGCGCAAGAACACCGTAACCAGTTTCTTAGCGATGCTATTGCGGAACTGGATATAAGTATTGAGAAGATCAAAGACCTGGAAAGCACTAAAAATAAGCTTTTGGCGCGCATGAATATTATTCAAGAGCTGCAACGTAACCGGCCACTGTCCGTGCATCTGGCCGACGAACTTGTACGCACTTTGCCGGAGGGCGTGTATTTGTCGGAGATCATCCAAGAAGAAGATAAGTTAACGATGTCTGGTATCGCGCAATCAAATGCTCGCGTATCCGCATACATGCGCAATATCGATGCTTCTGATTGGTTACACGAGCCGGCGCTGGGTGTCATTAAGACCAACGAGGTTAAGGGACAGCGTATTGCCACATTTACGCTGCGCGCGGCGCAAAAAAGCACTATGAGAAATACCAATACCACTTATTCTGCTGGAGGTGCTGATGCAACTCCCGGAACTTAACAATTTAGATTACCGTGACATGGGCGGCTGGCCTTGGCCCATCCGCGCGGTTATCGTCGTCTTTCTTTCCATCGCAATCAGCGGGCTTGGTTACTGGTTCGATTCCCGGCACCAGTTGGAGCAGATGGCGGCCGCGAAACACTCTGAAGTGGAGCTAAAAGGGGTATTCGAGAGTAAAGCTGCGAAGGCGGCCAACTTAGAGGCATATGAACAGCAGCTTGTAGAGATGCGCGCCTCCTTTGGCGCCATGCTGCGTCAGCTGCCGAACCAAACCGAAGTGGCGGATCTGCTAGTGGACGTATCCCAAACTGGTCTTGCCAGTGGCCTGGAGTTCAACCTTTTTCAACCGCGGAATGAGGTGCCAAAGGAATTCTATGCCGAACTGCCTATCGATATCGAAGTCCGTGGTACTTACCACGAGTTCGGCGCGTTTATAAGTAGTGTTGCCGCGTTGCCGCGAATTGTGACTGTGCATGGGATCAAAATAGTGTCGGACCCGGAAGGCGAAGAACTAACAATGGTGCTTACAGCTAAGACATACCGCTACTTGGATGAGGGCGAAGGCCAGGAACAAGAGGAGGACGTGCAATGAATCGTTACTCGCCTTATTCCGTGGCATGGGTAGTCTGTTTAGTACTATCAATTGGCCTTTTGTCCAGTTGCACAGCCAGCAATACCGTGGATCTCGAGTCCTACGTGCGGGAAGTGAAGGCACGACAGCACCCGCGAGTCGAACCGCTTCCTGAATTTGTACCCTACGAAACATTTCTATATCGCGCAAAAAACTTGCGAGATCCGTTTACACCACCGTCCCTGGAGCCATCGACAGCAGTGGCACAAGCCTCAGGCAGCGGAATTCATCCAAAGGCCGGCCGGCGAAGAGAGCCATTGGAGTCGACTCCATTGGATAGTCTGCGGATGGTGGGGACACTAGATCGTGATAGCGACACTTGGGCTCTGATAAGGGCGTCAGACGGTGCTATTCATCGGATTCAACCTGGGAATTACCTCGGGCAGAATCATGGCAAGGTCACCGGAATCTCCGAGTACTCGGTGATGCTCAAAGAGATCGTGCCAGATGGACTTGGAGGTTGGATTGAACGAGCAGCTTCGCTTGCCCTAAGCGAATAATCCTCAGGAGAGAAAACACGATGACCGTTATGGCCTTCGCCTATAAAAGATGGTTGCAGTTTGCACAGGGTAACCGAACCGAAGAGCGTTCGGGACGTCGGACCACTGTTGTGTGGGTGCTTGCCACGGTTCTGTACTTAATGTTATCAGGTGCCGCAGTCGCCGAAGACACGGGCACACAGAATGTTCTAGAGTCCGTGGAGTTCTCCGCCTTGTCGATCAGCCAGGTGCAATTAGTGCTGACCATGGCAAGGCCTGCTTCGAATCCCTTGAGTTTTACTATAGATAATCCGGCCCGTATTGCGTTGGATTTTCCTGACACGAGTAATGGCGGTGTGGCTCGCAGCCAAAAAATCGGTGTTGGGATGCTTGAGTCCATGAACGTGATAGAGGCCGGCGGCCGTACCCGCGTGGTATTTAACCTGACCCAAATGGCTCCTTATCAATCCCGGGTGGAAGGCAACCGTGTAATCGTGACGTTGTGGGAGCCAGGGTCTGAACCCGTTAGCGGAACCGGGCAGCCGGTGCCTCCTTCAGAAGCGACAGTAGCGGTGGCGGGGGTCGAACAGTCAGCCGAGAAGCCGGCCGAAAAACCGGCAAAAGCGATGGCAACCCCCCAGCCGGATACTATAGACGTCATAAAAGTGGCGGGCATCGTATTGGCAACGCGACAGAAGCAAACTAACAAAACTCCTCCAGCACCTGTAAGTAAGCCTGCTCAGACGGGGCCAGGCATGTCTACTGTAGATACTCAGCGCAACGAACCCGCAAGTAAGCCTGTCAAAACGGGGCCGGGCATCGTCAATATCGATTTTCGCCGTAACGAAACGGGTGGTGGGAGGATCATGATAACCCTTACCGATCCATCCATTCCGGTGGACCTGCGCCAGGAAGGGGGGCAGATCATCGTGGACTTTCTCGACAGCGAGCTACCCTCGGAATTAGAGCGGCGGCTTGATGTGGTTGATTTTGGCACGCCGATAAAGACCATCGAGACCCGCCAGCAGGGTAACAATGTGCGCATGGTCATATCACCCCTTGGCGCCTACGACCACCTGGCCTATCAGTCAGATAGGTTATTCACTATTGAAGTAAATCCGGTTACCAAAGCCGAGCAAGAAAGGCGTGAGAAAGATAAACGGACCTATACCGGCGACCGTTTGTCCCTTAACTTTCAGGACATTGAGGTTCGCTCCGTGCTGCAGCTCATTGCCGACTTTACGGGTATCAACGTCGTGGTCAGTGATACCGTGACCGGTAATCTAACCCTGCGGCTCAAAAACGTGCCTTGGGATCAGGCCTTGGATATTGTCCTGACTACCAAGGGATTGGCCATGCGTCAGAATGGCAATGTAATGCTAGTAGCGCCCAGCGAAGAGCTTGCCGCACGGGAAAAATTGGAATTGGAATCCCAAAAACAGCTGGAGGAACTACTGCCACTGTATTCCGAATTTATACAAGTGAATTATGCCAAGGCTGCGGACCTCGCCGAGTTAATAAGCAACCCTGATAATTCCATGCTTACCCCGGAACGCGGCAGTGTCGCTATCGACGAGCGCACCAATACGCTATTGGTTCAGGATATCGCTACTAAGCTGACCGAGATTCGGCAGCTTGTCATCCGCCTGGATGTGCCGGTACGTCAGGTACTTATCGAGGCGCGGGTGGTAATTGCCAACAACGACTTCAGCCGGGACCTGGGGGTCAGATTTGGCGCGACCGGGGTGCGAGAGCACGGTGACGGAGTGATCGTCGGTTCCGGTTCGTTGGAAGGCAATGATGGAGTTGTTAACGAGGCGATCGACAATATTCGAAATACCGGACAACCCTTTCCCGTCAATGTGCCCGCACTCGGCGATCGGTTATTAGTAGACCTTGCCGCTACGAATCCCGCGGGAACACTTGCACTATCGATTCTGGATTCCGATTATTTGTTGGACCTGGAGCTAACGGCCATGCAGGCGGAGAATCGCGGCGAGATAATTTCCAGTCCGCGTGTGATAACTTCAAATCACAAGGAGGCGGTGATAAAGCAGGGTGTGGAGATACCCTATTTGCAGGCATCGTCCAGTGGCGCCACCAACGTTTCTTTTCGTGACGCGGTATTAAGCCTTAGAGTGACACCGCAGATCACACCGAACGACCACATCATTTTGGATCTGGCCGTTAACAAGGATAGCGTAGGCGAAATTTTTGCCGGCGTACCCAGCATCAATACCCGCGAGGTATCAACCCAAGTATTGGTGGACAATGGCGAGACCGTGGTCTTGGGTGGTGTATATGAG
>JAZFSS010000191.1:0-2767 GCA_036446275.1 Gammaproteobacteria bacterium
GATTATCTCGGTCTCGCCAATCATCCTGATGTAATAAGGGCGCTGCAACAAGGTGCTGACCAATACGGCGTGGGCAGCGGCGCGGCGCATTTAGTAACAGGTCACAGCAAAGTACATCATGAGCTGGAAGATGAGTTAGCGGAATTCGTGCAACGCCCGCGTGCGCTGCTGTTTTCCACCGGCTACATGGCCAACCTGGGTGTAGCCAGCGCGTTAATCGGCCACGGTAGTTATCTCTACGAGGATCGTTTGAACCACGCGTCCCTTGTGGATGCAGGCCGACTCTGCGATGGAAAAATGATCCGCTACCGGCACGCAGACGTTGGGGATTTGGAACAACGTCTGGGAGAGCATGGAGATCATGATTGTTTCATCGCCAGTGATGGGGTGTTTAGCATGGACGGGGATCTGGCGCCGGCGGCAGACCTGGCTAAGCTAGCAAAACATCGGCATGCCTCACTCTGGATCGACGACGCCCATGGGCTTGGCGTGTTAGGAGCCAATGGTCGTGGCACTTTGGAACTCGCCGGCCTTGGTATTGATGAAGTGCCCATTTTCATGGGCACCCTCGGTAAGGCGTTGGGGACATTTGGCGCCTTCGTGGCCGGCAGCGAAGAGCTGATCGAGACTTTGATCCAAGAGGCTCGTACCTATATATATACAACGGCCATTCCAGCCCCGGTGGCGGTGGCCACCCGAACCAGCCTTCGACTTGTAAAAAAGGAATCCTGGCGCCGTGATCGCTTGCGTGAGTTGATCCGACGTTTTCGCGAGGGTGCCTCTCAATTGGGTCTGCCGGTAATGGATTCCGTCACACCCATTCAGCCTATTGTGGTGGGAGACTCGAAACAATGTGTTTCTATTAGCGATGCACTGCGCTGTAAGGGCATTCTGATTACTGCGATTCGGCCGCCCACCGTTCCTAAAGACACTGCCCGGTTACGAATCACGTTGTCTGCTGATCATAGTACAGAGCATGTGGATAGATTATTAGAATGTCTGGAAACTTTATTTCCTGCCGGTGAGACCGGGCAACGCGCGGCAAGCGATCATTGATCTATATCTTAATGACCTTGCACACGAGACAGCTGGGAAAGGGGCCGGACCTGGTACTCATACACGGATGGGCGTTGAGCCTGGAGGTTTGGGAACCGGTTACGGAACTCCTGGTTCGGGATTTTCGTCTCACGCTGGTTGACCTTCCCGGCCATGGCGGTAGTTCCATGGGTGGAGAATTCACGGTGGATTCGGTTATACAGAAATTAGTCACCGTTATACCCCAAGATGCGATGGTGCTGGGCTGGTCCCTGGGCGGCTTAATGGTGATGGCCTTGGCCGCGCGACACCCGAAGCGGGTTCATAAACTGGTGCTATTGGCCAGTAATCCTTGTTTTGTGTCCACTCCGGATCGGCCCCTTGGCATGGCCCCGGAGGTCTTGGATCGATTCGGCCAAGACTTGATAAAAGACTACCGGGAGACGGTTGCAAGCTTTTTAGCCGCCTCCACGCTAGGCGCAACCGATGGGCCGGCCCTGTTACGCCATTTGCTTCAACACATGAATAAAGCGCCACGACCGGATACCAGGGCCTTGCAAGGTGGCTTGCGTATTTTGCGGAATACCGATCTCCGTAGCCAGTTAAAAAACGTATCCTGCCCCACACTCATCCTGATGGGAGAGCGAGATGCTTTAGTGCCCGCGGCAGTGGGCGACGAACTGCTTGAGGCGCTGCCAAATTCACGGCTTACGATTATTGCGGGGGCCGGGCATGCCCCGTTTCTTTCGCACCCAAAGCAATTTGTACGGTTAATTAGGGACTTCGCGGAATGAGTACAAAAGACCCGTACCAGCTGGATAAATCCCTGGTGCGCCGCTCTTTCGACCGTGCCGCCGCTGGTTACGAACAGGTGGCGGTATTACAGCGCGAAGTTGGAAAACGATTAGTAGAACGCCTGGATCTGATCAACATGACACCCCACCGAATCCTTGACTTGGGCACTGGCTGCGGTGGCACCAGCAACGCGCTGATGGAACGTTACCGTGACAGTCGCCTGGTTGCGCTGGATCTTTCCGAGTCCATGTTAAAACAGGCAAACAAGAATGCACGACAGCAGAAAAGACCGGCCTATATATGTGGTGACATGGAAAACGTACCGTGTACCAACGCCGGATTCGATTTGATTTTCTCAAACCTAACCCTGCAGTGGTGCAACGATGTAGGTCAGGCGTTAGGAGAATTCGCACGCCTGTTACGGCCCGGGGGGACGGTACTGTTTACAACGTTCGGACCCGACACGTTAAAAGAGTTACGCGCCAGCTGGTCTCAGGTTGACAGCTATACACATGTGAATGGGTTTTTTGATATGCACGACATCGGTGATGCACTGATGCAGTGTGGTTTAACGGAACCGGTGATGGATACAGAGACCTTTACCCTGACTTATCCCAGCTTAAACAAGCTCATGGGGGACCTGAAAGACATGGGTGCCCACAATGTCACTGCCGGCCGGCCTCGTGGCTTGACGGGAAAGGGCAAGCTGCGGACTTTGGAACAGGCTTACGAAGTCTTCCGTTTAAATGGTTTGCTCCCAGCCACTTTTGAAGTCATCTATGGGCATGCGTGGGCACCCATAAGTAGCAAGCCGGGCCAAGTCGAAGTGCCCATCGACAGTTTACGTTAGAAAATAACTGTGCTCTGACCCCGATTTAGCATATTAGGAAAAAATGTACTCTGGCCCCAATTTACCAAAGGGATATTTTATAACCGG
>JAZFSS010000192.1:0-10027 GCA_036446275.1 Gammaproteobacteria bacterium
CGCCCCTACACCACCCAGTACCCAGCTCAACCATGGCGCGCTAGCCAAGATTGCCGGCGGCGTACCACCGAAGGCAAAAATAACGGCTCCGGCGACGATAAGTCCGGAGCCAACCACGGCCCCTACAGTGCGGCGGTTGGAGTGCTGCATCTCATGCCGCAATTTGCGCAGTTCTTTTGATGTCCACTCCATTTGTAGTTTGCCTTCAGCTGCATTATGCATGGTGCGGTGCAACAGTTTCGGCAATTCGGGCAGCGTCTCACTCCAATTTGGAAGATTTTTCCGCATGTTTTGCAGAAATGCCCGGGTACCTACCTGCTCACTCATCCAGCGCTCCAAAAACGGCTTCGCAGTTTGCCACAGATCCAGATCCGGATAGAGCTGGCGGCCAAGTCCCTCGATGTTCAATAACGTCTTTTGTAGCAGTACCAACTGCGGTTGGATCTCCATATCGAACCGACGTGCCGTCTGAAATAAGCGCAGCAGAAGCTGTCCGAAGGAGATCTCCTTCAGTGGCCGCTGGAAAATTGGCTCACAAACTGTACGAATCGCCGACTCGAACTCATCGATACGGGTCCCAATTGGTACCCATTGGGATTCCACGTGAAGCTCCGCCACCCGGTGATAGTCACGCCGGAAAAAGGCCAGAAAATTTTCCGCTAAATAACGTTGGTCCAGTGGACTTAGCGTTCCCATGATCCCAAAGTCCACTGCCTTATAGCGCCCGTCAGGATCCACGAAGATGTTGCCAGGATGCATATCCGCATGGAAAAAATTGTGAGTGAACACCTGCGTGAAAAAAATCTCTACGCCGTTTTCTGAAAGCCGCCTAAGATCGATGCCATGCGCGCGCAGGTTTTCCACATCGCGAATGGAAATGCCTGAGATATGTTCCATTACCATGACATTGCGCCGGCAGTGGGGCCAGTACACCTCGGGCACATACAAAAGTTCGGAACCAGCAAAATTGTGTTTTAGCTGTGATGCGTTAGCGGCTTCCCGCAGCAGATCCAGTTCATCTAACAGCGTTTTTTCGAATTCAGCCACCACTTCCTGTGGGCGAAGCCGCGGTCCCTCGCTCCAATACCGTTCCGCCAATGCCGCCACATATTTCAGAAGCGATACGTCCCTGCGGATCAATCGCTCTATATTCGGGCGTAATACCTTTACTACCACTGCTGTACCGTCAGGATAATGGGCGCTATGGACCTGAGCGACGGATGCAGACGCCAAAGGAGTTTCCTGGAAATCTTGAAAAATCTCTTGTACTGGCTGTCCCAAGGCCTTTTCCACCATCTGCCGTGCCACGTTACCGGGAAACGGCGGCACTTGATCCTGAAGCTTGGCGAGTTCGTTGGCGATATCGTCAGGCAACATATCCCGGCGGGTGGAGATAATCTGCCCGAACTTTACGAAGATCGGTCCTAGATCCTCCAAGGCGCACCGTATACGTACACCGCGAGGTTTGCGTTTGCGCGGCACCCAGTTCCAGGGCGCCAAGTACAAAAGAAAACGAACTGGCCGGAACAAATGTGTTGCCAGGACGATTTCATCCAGGCCGTGGCGTACCAGTACCGCATTAATGTGCAGTACGCGCCATAATCGGCTGAGCGTGATTATCAAGGTCTTCTACCGTTTTCCGTCGGTTGCGCCTTTTCACGTAAGCGGCGCAGCCGTGCCTCAATGCGGTCTACAGCCATGTGTAATTCATCAACATCACCGTACCAGTTTTCCAGCTCAATACGAGTCGGTAGCAGGCGCGCCTCTTCTGTCAAATACTCAGATACATCGTTTACCAGAATCTTCAGGTTCTGGGACGCCCAGTGACTGGTCCGCCGAACAGTATTTCCTACTTGGTGCGCAAATACGTCACCACTGAACCGCGCAAGGAGTTCTTCCCAGTCAACATCCAGGTTGTCCAGCAGGTCCTTAAAACGTTTACCGGTATCGATATCGCCCCGTATCTCCACATCATCTGAGAACAGGCCTTTGTGCATCGCATCGGATATCCCTAATTTGACTAGCGCTAGTGGCGTTCCGCACAACCACGTATCGGGCTCTCCCTCGAACTGATCCAATACGCGAATGCAGCCGGTGTCCGGTACAAGGTACAACGAGCTATCGAGACCGCGTAGTTCCACCGCAATAACCTTGCCTTCCAACTCAGAAAATGCCCGCAGGCCATCCGGATCCAACCGCAGATATTGGTTAAGGGCCTTTTCCAGGGCGGCACTTAACACAGAGGCCATGTTTAATTTAGCTCCTTTGCCAGTTGTTGTAGGGATTTCTCCGATTCGTCGTCCATCACGACCAAAGTTCCGGCAAGCTTGTCGTGGAAGCCCTGCCTACGCCGGTCCCACAGTATCCAAAAAAAGCCAAGGAATAACGGTACGGTGGATACCAAGTAGCCCAGACAACGTATGATAGCGGTTCCAAAGCTTGGCCCTATCCCTGTTTTAATATCAATTATCCGGCAATTCATAAGCAATTTTCCTGGAGTGCCTTGCAACCGCACCCAGCAAAACAACATGACCGCCACCATTGCCAACTGTACCCAATAGCCAGTCAATTCATATTCTTTCAATGTCCAGCCGTCCTCCCCACTCCACCACGGTAGATTCGGCAGGAGTAAAGTAATGATGGTCGTTACTAGGATTAACAGTGAAAAATCTATGAGTACAGCCATACAACGCCTTACGAATCCCGCACATTGTGGTTTGGGCTGTATCATTACAGTTTGAAGCCGCGATGCAGGGCGACAATCCCACCACAAAGGTTATAATATTCGCAGCGCCGGAACCCCGCTCTCTCCATCATTTTCTTGAGCGTCTGCTGGTCCGGCTGCATGCGTATAGATTCTGCTAGATACCGGTAGCTTGCCTCGTCCTTGGCGATCAAACGTCCTAGCACCGGTAATACCTTAAAAGAGTAACTGTCATACAACGGTTTCAAGCCTGGCGCCGTAGGTTTCGAAAATTCCAGAATTAGTAAACGTCCTGAGTTGCGCAAAACCCGATAGGCGGACTGCAGCGCCGCCATTTTGTCGGTAAAGTTGCGCAGGCCAAAGGCAATGCTGATGCAATGAAACGGCGTGCCCTGGAACGGTAGTTGTTCTCCGTTCAATTGCAAATAATGTACGTTGCCGGCAATTCCCCGGTCTACCAGCCGGTTTCGCCCAAGCTCCAGCATAGAACGGTTAATATCCGCCAAAATGACCTGACCGGATGTCCCGACACGCCGAGCGAAGCGTTTAGTTAAATCACCGGTACCCCCCGCCAGGTCTAATACGGTTTCTCCGTCACGAACACCACTCAATTGAACCGCAAACCATTTCCAAGCACGGTGCAGGCCAAACGACATGACATCGTTCATAAGGTCGTATCGATCGACTACGGAGTTGAAAACCTCAGCAACGTGTTTGCTTTTTTCCTGCCGAGGTACTTCCTTGAAGCCAAAATGGGTGGTTTTATCACTCACAGTTGCGTGCCCTGGGGAAATGGATCCTTCAGGGCTGTTCCGACTGCTTATGTTTATAGCCGGCTTCCTCTAGCTGCCGGAGATAGTCCTGCCAATATTTTTCTTGGTTTACGCCCAAATCATATAGGGTCTGCCAGGAATAGATCCCGGTATCATGATTATCATCGAAAAAGAGCTGTATAGCATAGTGACCTACCGGCTCTATATTGGTGATATTTACGTCTTCCTTGCCTACCTGCAACGTTCCCTCACCCGGTGCATGGCCACGCACCTCCGCCGAGGGGGAATAAACGCGCAGGTATTCGCAGGGCAGATGAAAGCGGGAGCCGTCCTCGAAGACGATCTCCAATACGCGGCTCTGCTTGTGGAGATTGATTTCCGTGGGTCGCTTCGTATCATCAGACATTATTAAACCTCAATGTTTACTCGCTCGCTTTTCCCGCGACAATGCGTGCCGGTTTTCAGTTAGGTTACGAAGCGGGACAAAGGACTACAATCTGGCTGGCAGCTTTACAGTATATAGCGAGTCAAATCATGATCTCGAGCCAATTCGGCTAAGTGCTCTTCGACGTACTTAGCGTCTATTGTAATCGTATCGCCAGAGCGTTCCGATGCCTCAAAGGAGATGATTTCCAATAGTCTTTCCATAACAGTATGCAACCTGCGGGCACCTATATTTTCAGTGTGCTCATTTACCTCACAGGCCACCTCGGCAATATGTTGAATGCCATCTTTTGTGAAAAGTATTGTTACGCCTTCGGTGCGTAGCAGCGCTGAGTACTGTTCCGTTAACGATGCGTCCGGTTCAGTCAGGATACGCACGAATTCTTCGGTACCCAAGGCATCCAGTTCGACCCTTATTGGTAAGCGCCCCTGCAGCTCGGGAATCAAGTCCGAAGGTTTCACTGCATGGAAAGCACCAGAAGCGATAAATAGAATATGGTCCGTTTTGACCATGCCGTACTTAGTGGACACAGTGCTACCTTCCACCAAAGGCAACAAGTCCCTCTGCACTCCTTCCCGGGATACGTCGGGGCCACTGGTTTCAGCGCGCTTCACCACCTTGTCAATCTCGTCAATAAATACAATACTGTTTTGTTCAACATTCTCCAGCGCGCGAAGTTTAAGCTCATCGTCATTGACGAGTTTAGATGCCTCATCGTCTGTTAACAGCTTAAACGCCTCATCCACTCCAAGTTTGCGTTTACGGGGGCGCCCGCCGGCCATATTTTGAAACATGCCCTGCAATTGGCTGGTCATCTCCTCCATGCCGGGAGGCGCCATGATTTCTACCCCCACCACCGGAGACGACACCTCAATTTCTATTTCACGATTATCCAATTTGCCTTCGCGAAACATCTTGCGCAGTTTTTGCCGTGTCTCTTGTTGGTCATCCGTAGTCCTGTCATCCTGGAATCCCGGCTCCCGGGGACGGGGTAGCAAGGCGTCGAGGACCCGTTCCTCAGCGGCTTCCTGGGCCCGGTGCAGTACCTTTGCCATTTCCTGTTTGCGGGTCATCGTGACGGACACATCCCCCAGGTCGCGGATAATGGATTCCACGTCACGTCCCACATAGCCGATTTCGGTAAACTTACTCGCCTCTACCTTTAGAAACGGCGCGTTCGCCAACTTTGCCAAACGTCGGGAAATCTCTGTTTTGCCAACACCGGTTGGGCCGATCATTAGGATATTCTTTGGCGTTATTTCGTTGCGCAGTTCTTCTGCCACCTGCATACGGCGCCAGCGATTACGTAACGCGATCGCTACCGCCCGTTTGGCCGCATCCTGCCCAATAATATGTTTGTCCAACTCGTGGACAATCTCTCTCGGGGTCATATCAGACATAGCGGGGATAAATAAATCAGAATTAGGGCTTAAAGTGTACTATGCGTCTGGGATGGCCAGTTCTTCAAAAGTTACTTGGTGGTTGGTGTAGATGCAAATGTCCCCGGCAATCGCTAAGGCCTTCTCTGTAACGGCGCGCGCATCTAACTCGGTATTTTGCACTAAAGCGATGGCTGCGGCCCTGGCATAGGGGCCACCGGAGCCAATGGCAATCAAATCGTGTTCCGGTTCGATGACATCGCCATTGCCAGTGATTACTAGGGATGCGGTCTTGTCTGCCACTGCCAGTAGTGCCTCCAATCGCCGCAGGATTCTATCCGTGCGCCAGTCCTTGGCTAGCTCTACGGCGGCGCGGGTCAGCTGCCCATGGTGTTGATCGAGTTTGGCCTCGAAGCGCTCAAATAACGTAAATGCGTCTGCAGTGCCGCCGGCAAAACCGGCTATTACGGTGTCCTTATAGAGGCGACGTACCTTGCGGGCATTGGCCTTCATAATGGTATCGCCCACGGAGACTTGGCCATCTCCGCCGATTACCACTGTTCCATTGCGGCGCACTGATAGAATTGTTGTGCCGTGATACTGATCCACTTACGGTGACCCTGCTCAAAGGGCGTACGATTGTACACCAAAAGGGGGTGGGGCAGTTCAGGAAACCGTTTGGAAAATCGGTAATGGGTCAGTTTGGCGGTATTCCTCCCCTCTCTTTGCAGTAATTAAAACTGAGCCCCTACCCAGATTGTAAATCTGTCGCCGACCCTTTATGGCTTTTTTCTGGCCCGGGGATGGGTCTTGTCATATACCTGGGCCAAATGCTGGAAGTCAAGATGGGTGTAGATTTGCGTAGTGCTGATGTCTGAATGTCCCAGCAGTTCCTGTACGGCACGTAAATCACCGCTGGATTCCAGTAAATGGCTGGCAAAGGAATGCCTTAGCATATGGGGATGCACCTTGCGCCCTATACCCCGTCTTTGGGCCCAGACATCCAGACGCTTTTGCACTGCCCGGGGGGAAAGTCGCTTGCCATGTCGTCCGACGAACAAGGCTTTTTGATTCTGTAATGCCAGTACCGGCCGGATTTTTAGCCACTGTTGCAGGGCTTCACGCGCCTTTTTCCCCACCGGTGTAACCCGTGTCTTATGACCTTTGCCGGTGACCCGCACAACCCCACCGCGTAAATTGAGATCCCTGAGGTCCAGATTAATGGACTCGGAAAGCCGTAGTCCCGATGAATACATAAGCTCGAATAAGGCACGATCGCGAACCAGCAGCGGCGTAGAAACATCACATTCCAGCAAATGACCCAATTGGTCCGCATCTAAGACCTGGGGAAGCGGGCGGCCTGTCTTGGGGGCGCGCACGTCAATAGCCGGATTATTACGCAAATCACCCTCTCTTAATAAATACTCACAAAAGGTGCGCAATGCAGAAAGTCGGCGCTGAATGGTGCGACCTGACTGGCCCCTGCGATGCAGCCGGGCAGCAAACCCCCTTACCTGGTGGATATTTAGATTCTGCCAGCGGTGAATTTTTTGCTGGTTGCAATATTCCACCACCATATTGAGGTCGCGCTGGTAGCTCTCTATGGTGTTGGAAGAAAGGCGCCGCTCTGTGCGCAGGTGATGAAGAAACTTATCGATCCGCTGGGGTTGCCGGCTATCCACGAGAAGCCACTTGGTTTCGACTGAACTGCTGACGAAAAGATCGGGTCGAAGTGCCCTTCAGCTTATTGGGAAGGCGCTGTGGTCTGTTGTACACGAAGCAAAGCGTGGCTAACCAGCCGGCCTAAATAACGTAAAAACAAGGTGTCTTTCGAGCCGTGAAATTGGTCAGGATTGCGGCTCCCCAGCCCTAGGTACCCAGTAAGCCTGTCTTTTGCCAACGGGACCACCGCTACTGATTGCACCTTTACATCGCTGTGGCCGAACACATGCTGTTTTTGTGCCTCATTCAGGCTGCCGCAAACAGGCCGGCACTCCTTAAAAGCCTTTTCATGCCCCTTCAATATGGGATCATTGGAATGTATCGCTTGAACCGGCCCTTTATGGGTGGCTGCTTCAGACAAATTCTTCAAATGGATGGAAAAGACATCCGCGCTAAAGTGATTCTGCAGGTGCTCGTGAAGGACGTTCACCACGTCGCCTAGGGTATTGGACTCCAGCAATGCCAGGGCCAGCTGATGAATGCGATCCGTAAGGCGCCCGTTGTCCTCGCCTACCTGTACTAAGTCCATGAGCTTGCGCTTCAAGCGTGCATTTTGATCCCGCAGTACGGATACTTGCCGCTCGATCAGCGATACCGCCGAACCGGTCGGATGAGGAATACGAAAGTCCGCCAACAAATCTGGTTGTTCGACAAAGAATTCCGGGTGATTTCGAAGGAAATCAGCCACCATTTTAGTGGTGATTTGTTCTTCTTGTAGCTGGCTTTGGCTACTCACAGACTAATATGACCCTCGAACACATGGGCGGCCGGGCCTTTCATCGTGACTGACCCCACGCCCATAGCCCAGCTTACCACAAGATCCCCACCGGGAAGCGACACGGTCACTTGCGGATCCAGTAGTTCCTGTAAACGGCCGACGACAACGGCCGCGCAAGCACCACTGCCACAAGCCTTTGTCTCTCCCGCCCCCCGCTCAAATACCCGCAGCCGGATATGTTGCCGGTCCACTATTTCCATGAAGCCCACGTTCACCCCGCGGGGGAACCTCGGGTGACTTTCAATACCTGGACCCCACTCCGTTACCGGGGCGCTTGCGACAGAGGGTACGCGCAACACCGCGTGGGGGTTGCCCATAGAAACGGCGCCGATCTTTACGGCCTGGTCGTCCAGCTCCAGCTCGTAGTCAAGTTGACGCCGATCCGCTGTAAACGGGATGTCATCGGGCTCCAGGCGCGGTACTCCCATATCAACGGTCACCTGCCCGTCAGGTTCCAGATAAAGTACCAGAGGGCCTGTAGGGGCCTCGATATGTAGCTCCGATTTAGCGGTCAATTTCCGATGATGCAGAAACCGCGCCAGACATCGTGCACCGTTTCCACACTGCTCCGCCTCAGAGCCGTCACGGTTATAGATCCGGAAACCAAAATCCGCCTTGGTCCCATGGGCTGATTCCACTACCAATACTTGGTCGCAACCGATACCGAAGCGCCGGTCCGCCAGGCGTCGTACTTGCTCGCCGGTGAGTGATATGGCCTGGGTTACCGCATCAATAATGACGAAATCGTTGCCAAGCCCATGCATCTTACTAAAGGTGACTTGCATGGCGATTATTTCCGGCACAGACTCATAACAAGTCCCCCGGGATCTGCTCGTGAGCAAATAGATCAGCGACCTTCTCCCGGCTGCGGATTACAAACAGGCGATCGCCGTCCACCAGAAGTTCCGCTGGTCGGGGTCGCGAATTGTAGTTGGAACTCATCGTGAAACCATAGGCGCCGGCGGAGCGCACCGCTAGCAGGTCACCGGCCTGAATATCCAAATTACGCTGTTTCCCCAAAAAGTCACCGCTTTCACAAACCGGGCCCACTACGTCAAAGGTTCGGGTGCCGGTCCCGTCCCTGGGGCGAACCGACACGATATCCTGCCAGGCGCCGTACAGTGCGGGGCGCAGGAGATCGTTCATTGCGGCATCTACAATGGCAAAGTTCTTATGCCCGGTGTTCTTTAGGTATTCCACCTTTGTTAAAAGGACACCGGCATTGGCGGCAATGGCCCTGCCCGGCTCGACAAGAATCCTCTGGGGACGGCTTCCCATTTGCTCCAGCAGGGGCGCCAGGTATTCCCGTGGAAGGGGCGGCTTTTCATCCTTGTAGCACACGCCCAGTCCTCCGCCGAGATCAATTTGAGCGATGGGAATGCCAGCCTCGGTAATCTGGTCGGCCAGTAACAGGGTACGATCCAGGGCGGCCACGAACGGGGCCACCTGGGTTATCTGTGAACCGATATGAAAGCCAATCCCTATTACCACTACATTCGCCAGGGCCGCGGCTCGCTGGTACGCCGCCAGGGCTTCGTCAAAATCAATACCAAACTTATTTTCCTTTAGGCCTGTGGAAATATACGGGTGGCTGCCTGGGTCTACATCCGGATTGATGCGCAGGGAAACCGGTGCGCGTTGGCCACAAGCGCCGGCAACCTCGTTAAGCCGCTCCAGTTCGGACAGTGATTCCACATTGAAACAACCGATTTCGGCCTGCAGGGCCCGCTCCAGTTCCTGCCTGGACTTGCCTACTCCTGAAAAGACTATTTTGGCCGGGTCCCCGCCGGCGTGCAGCACGCGCTCCAATTCCCCGCTCGACACAATATCGAACCCGGATCCTAGGTGCGCCAACAGGTGCAGCAGGGCCACATTGGAATTGGCTTTTACGGCATAGCACACCAAATGATCCCGGCCACTAAGCGCCTGGTCGAAGGCCCGCCAATGGTGTTCAAGCGTCGCGCGCGAGTAGACATAGCAGGGCGTCCCGTGAACTGCCGCCACTTGCTCCAGGTCGACCTCCTCGGCCCACAGGCGTCCGTCGCGATAATCGAAGTGGTCCACGTTATTGAGTGACTTGTTCGGAGGGTGAGTCCCCACGCGCCTTCGGCTCCGGCAGATACAGATCGCCTTTTTGTCCACAGCCGGAGAGAAAACCGCAAGTGCCGGCGGAACACAGGATCCACCACAACAACACGCGGGTTAATAATATTTTCATGGAATAAT
>JAZFSS010000193.1:0-2060 GCA_036446275.1 Gammaproteobacteria bacterium
TGACTAAGGCCATGCAATGCTTGTCCTCCCGGGCAAGAATCGGCCGCGTTGATGACGCACATGGGAGTTCCCTTAATGACCTAAATATCCGGCATTCAGGCCCTGAGCCCTTTCGTTCCGCGGTCCTGCCAAAGAGCAAGATCATGCAACGGAGGTTCGGCGTGCCCTTGGGGCTTGGAATGATGGGGCCACAACGAATTGCCCATCCTGTTTGGGGAGAAATTTAAAGGAAAACCCCGATAATTGCCCTGGCCGCCAAAATCATTTAATAATGGCGGTGTAGGTAAATTTCTGAAGGGGACGATTTCGATTCGCGATAGGGTAAGTTCACACCTCTGAAGAGAGCCAAAATAGTGTTTGCAACCAGACATAAACGTTCAAATACTCGCTCAACGATTAATTAGGCCAAATATCATGTCGGAAGAACGTCAGAATGTAGAAGCGGAAGAACAATGGCAGCGCGAGCAGGAAATGGAACGATCCTTGCGCGAACTGATGCAGGGATTGGTGATTCCTGACGAAAAATTAGCCGAGGATATCGTCTTATTGGAATCCCACTATGGGCACGATATCTATCCTACCTTGCTGTATTACTTGTGCCACCTGCGCTATTCGCCGGAGGACGCAAAACGGCATTGGGATAACATCTTAAAGCTTCATCAGAAAATGAGCTCGAACCTCGACATGGAGGTGGATATTCGCGTCCCTCTGGTTAGTTATTTTATACACGATGAAAAGAGTTTTGATCAGCCCACGCTCATCGAGATCGTATTCTTTGAGAAGATGCAGGAATCGGTCTATCGGGACGAGTTAACCACACTATATAACTACCGTTATCTCAAGGAGCACCTGGCGCAAGAGATGCAGCGCGCCAAGCGCTATGGTTCGATGGTGTCGCTCATGATGCTGGATATCGACGATTTCAAAATGTATAACGATCGGCATGGCCACGAGGCCGGTAATCACGTGTTGGTTAAGTTTGCAGACTTGATAAAGGCTAATATCCGCGGCGTGGATACGGCGGTTCGCTACGGTGGAGAGGAATTCCTGCTCATTCTTCCTACCACCGGTAAGATCGGGGTAGTGACTGTCTACGAGCGTCTGCAAAAGATTCTGCGGAAGGCTCGGATCAAGCACGCCGATCAGCAACCCCTCGGTGCAATCACCGCCAGCGCCGGTGTTGCGACCTTTCCAGCCGATGCGGACAATGCCACCGAGTTGCTGCAGCATACGGACAATGCCATGTATGTTGCCAAAAAGAGTGGTAAGGACCGGATATACATCTACGGGGACAATCGCCGCTCCCATCAGCGGATAGATGTTCAGCTGGAAGGCAGCTACGCGTTAGGTGATCCCGCGCAGCGCCATTCCTTGCGGACCATAAACATCAGTGAGGGCGGTGTGCTGGTTGTCATCGAAGAGCAAGTACCTGACGGCGCCATTATGGATATCCTGCTTACACTGCCCGATGCCCGTCAGGCAATCCCGTTTCCGGGGCGCGTCATACGTAACGAATCCATAGACGATGGGAATTACCTTGTTGGATTGCGGGTTGTGGAAATACCCACTCAGGACCGCCTGCAACTGCAAAACTTTATTGGCAAGAATCTGCTGGAAGAATAACTGGCTGTCCGGCCAATTCACTGGGTGTAGATTTGGCGGAGGGTGGTTACCTTCTTAACGTAGTTGATGGTTTCTCTATAGGGGGGCACCCCATTATAACGTATGACTGTATGTTCTCCCGCGTTATAGGCCGCAACCGCCAGGCGTGTGTTTTGGTCAAACATCTCCAAAAGGTCTTTCAGGTAGCGCACGCCGCCCCGTAGATTTTCTGATGGGTTACCCCGGTCTTTTACTCCGTAACGTCTGGCCGTATCCGGCATAAGCTGCATCAGGCCGTATGCGCCTTTTTTTGATATCGCATTAGGGTTATAGCTTGACTCTACTTGCACCATCGCCTTGACCAGCGCCCTATCGACTCCGAACTGTGATGCGGTGGATGAGATGATTCCGTCATAGCGTGAAGACATCGGCGTCGGTTGCCAATAGTCCAACTTTGC
>JAZFSS010000194.1:0-5162 GCA_036446275.1 Gammaproteobacteria bacterium
CAACTCCAGGATGAACCAATGGGAACCCTGAAGGTGGCCGGTCCGGTGAGTTTGGGTAGCCGGTTTCTCGCGCCCGTCGTCGCAGACTTTATGGAGCGCTACCCCGCACTGAATGTAGAACTGTTACTGGATGATCAAGTGCTGGACATGGTCAAAGAAGGCATCGATGTCAGTCTCCGCGTAGGATGGCTAAAGGATTCAAACTTTGTTGCGCGCAAGCTGTGTGATTGGCCAAGATTCCTCTGCGCATCTCCGGACTACATCGAACGCCGAGGCAGACCGGCAACACCTGCACAACTAACGGGCCATGAATGGATTATCTTTTCGTTGTTACCGACACCCTATCATTGGACCTTTACCAAGCATAAACGCCAGCAAACCATTCAGATCAAAGGGCAGCTTAAGACCAATAATGCCGATGCAATACGTAGCTTATTATTACAAGGTGCGGGTATCGGAGCATTAGGAAGTTTTCTGGTGGGAGACGATATCAAGGCAGGTCGCCTGGAACAACTGCTGCCGGATTATGACTGTGGCAGTGCCGGCATGTATGCCGTCTACCAGGATCGCCACTATCAACAAGCCAAGGTGCGCCTGTTTATTGATTTCATCGATAAACGGTTGCAGCGGGTTATGTAGCAGAAGTTCGGGAGGCACTCTTCCGGCTTGTAAAGTATTTCCATACATCGACGATATCGATCATCAACGAAACAGTAACAGATAATGACCAAATGACCAGATAACTTTTAAAAGTGTCTTTCGCGGTTGGAATCTCCATCAGCACATAGGCAAGTAATGGAATCCAAAGGATATGACCCATGCCAAGGATTTTTTCATATCCGAACCTTGCATAAAGTCCCATCATCAGCATCGCGGAAACCATGAAAGTCACAAAAATCACCTTCGCCAAAGGCTCATTCCAGAACCCCACACTTGCAACATTGATAGTCATTAGATAAAGCACCCAGATAACGATCCAGGCTGGCTGTTGCATCAGTTCAATGAAGAATCTAAATGGATTTCTCATCGGCATTAACATTTAACATTGCAGATAACTTCGGTAAACATTCTTCGCTATGCGCTTCCTGCATGCTTGGTTAATAATTTGTCCAGATGATTCGCAAAAGATTTTCGGTCGCTTTGGCTTAGCGCCGGCGGACCACCTGTATCTATTCCACTAGATCGCAGCGTATCCATAAAATCCCTCATCGTCAGACGTTCTTTTATATTATCAGCTGAATAGAGTTCGCCGCGCGGATTGAGTGCATAACCCCCTTTTTCGATCACCTCCGCCGCCAGAGGAATATCACCCGTGATTACAAGATCACCGGCGCTAAGCCTTTTAACGATCTCATTGTCAGCGACATCAAAACCGGAGGCAACTTGAATAAATGTAATGCAGCGCGATGGCGGGATGCGCACAGGTTGATTAGCGACCAGCGTCAGCTGTGCCCCGGTACGCTCTGCCGCTCTAAACAGAATATCTTTGATCACCACAGGGCATGCATCTGCATCTACCCATATTTTCATTTCATACCACTTCTGTTGAATGTATAACGATTAAGCCAAGCCGTGGCCTGCGAAGCATGCTGTCGGATTGGGCGCCTTGTTAGCCGTGAACGATATTTACTGTTTAAATGATTTTTCCAATTCACCCAAAAGCGCAACATAAATGCCGTGACAAAACTCTACAGCATCTTCTACATTTGATTCCCATGATGACGTCCATTCCACTAATGTGCCGCCACCCTCTTTAGCAGCACTAAGCTTTACAGTACCAATATAATTTGAGACTTCATCCTTGGATACTGGTGAAGGACCATCGTCGATGGAGTATCTTAGTAAATGCTGATCATCATCAAGCTCTATGAGGGTTTCGTGGAATAAATTATTGAGGATCCGTTTTGCGCCTACACTACCTCCATCAATGGTGCCCACTTTCTCAACATTAGTTATTACATTGGGTGCCCATGAGAAATCGTGAAAGTTGCCAAGCCTACTCCATACATCGGCAACAGATGCGTTAATCACTACAGATTGATTGGTTGTCGGCATGTTTGTTTCCTATGCGATGAGATATTTTAGTTAACGGCTAACGGCCAAGGTCACTTGCGTCGCCGCGCTTCTCAGCGTCAAGTGAAGCGCTTGGTTCGGCAAGCTTCATTATTGCAGATAACCTAATGGATAGTTAAATATTTCACGTTCCGTTTTTGTGGCCTTTGCCAAGACATCGTAAATTTTCCATATTTCCCGAACAGAACAATTTTTGTTTAACTAGCAATTCAGGCTTGATCTGACAGGTACCTACTTCGACCATATGCCTGTCAGGCTAGGCTTACACGGAAGAAGATGATTTAAACGGCGCATAATCCGTATACCCCTGGGCTCCCGCGGTATACCACAGCGACATATCCTCGGCAGGATTGAGAGGCCAATTATTTTTGAATCGTTCGGGCAAGTCAGGGTTCGTAATAAAAGGCCGGGCAAAGGCAATCAAATCTGCATTTCCTTCCGCTATTCTTTCTTCAGCAGCTTCTTTAGTGTAACCGCAATTACCGATAATAATTCCGCGGTAAATAGGTCTGAATTCTGCCAAGGCCATCGGTTCTCCTTTTTCGTGGAAGCCAAAGGCCAGGCCATCCATAATATGCAGATAGCCATGGATTAATTTATTTAATTCTTCGGCCACATAAAGGTAAGTTTCTCTGAAGTCTTCGCTGCCCATGTCATTAAAAACGCCGTTCGGTGAAATGCGGGCACCCACCTGCTCCGGACCCCAGACCTCCAAAACAGCTTCGAGCACTTCTTTGAAAAAACGGAATCTATTTTCAAGGCTTCCCCCGTATTGATCATCGCGGTGATTGGTTTTCGAATCAAGGAATTGATTAATCAAATACCCATTGGCGCCGTGCACTTCTACCCCGGAGAAACCGGCCTCCTTAGCATTCATCGCTGCCTTGCGGTAATCATTCACCGTTGCTTTAATTTCATCCACCAATAATGCACGGGGTGTTTCATAAGGCTTACTGCCAAGCGGCGTGTGGATGTGATCGCCGTTGAGCTTAACTGCTGAAGCGGAAACAGGAAGTTCGCCATTGTGAAAATCACTATGGGAAGCCCTGCCGCAATGCCAAAGCTGGAGGAAAATGGGGGTGCCTGTGGGTTTAATTTTTGCCGTAACTTTCCGCCAGCCCTCGACCATCTCTGCTGTGTAGATTCCCGGCGAATCGATCCAGCCTATGCCCTGCTTTGAAATTACGGTCGCCTCGGTTATCAGGAGGCCGGCAGCGGATCTCTGGTAATAATATTCCGCCATCAAGTCATTCGGTACACGCTCCGGCCCGGCACGCCCCCTCGTCATAGGCGCCAAGGCAATTCTGTTTTTGAAGTGAAAATTTCCTACGGAGAGTGGTTCAAATAAGCTGCTCGCTTTCATTTTGTTTCCTTTTGAAAACCTGCGTTAATTCTATCCAGGATCAGATTCGATTGATGCGACTAAGATTTGACAGATCAGTGGAATCCGGCCCTATTGCTTTCAGACACTATTGATTTCAAGGCAGCCCATTTTTCATCTGATCTATCCTCGTTGCTCACTGATCAAGGAAAACCAACCAGGGGCTGAACCCAACCAACGACACCTTCATAGACATAACCGATTTCATCGGCAATTTCGCCGTCTGGGTCGGCCGTGTAAAAGTGATTATATAAAGTAGGATGCCACCAACGATATAATTCCGTAAGCCCTGCCGCCGGACCCTGGCAGATATAACCAATAGGGCCAGACAGTTCGTACCCGTTTGCCGGCGCAAGCTCTCCCGAGGGATCGGTGGTATAGAAGTGATCAATGATCTGGCCGTTGTACCATTCGTACAATAAAGTAAGGCCAGGCCCCGGCGCCTGAAACAAACTGAACACATCGTTTTCAACTTCCCAGCCAATATCCGGTGGCAGACCCCCGGGAGGCGTCCGTGTGTAATAGTGATCCGTAGCCTCGCCATTCCACCAACGCCAAATCTGTGGAACATCGTCAACTGCGCCGAAGCGTATATCAAAAGTCCGATTGACATGTCCAATAGGGGTGGCAAACGCAACATCGAAGGGCGCAGATGCCCCTTCACCAGCAAAGTGCAAACCAACCGCATAATTATTGGATGCATCAAGCCAAACCGATCCCGAGTCACCGCCTTCCGAGATTTCCGGAACCGGAAACCCCGGGTCCGGCACAATTGCAAACTGTCGCTCCAGCGGTACCGGGCCAACGCCCTCGTAGGGTAATTCGATACTAACGTCAATGGCACCGATTAATCCTTGGGTAACTTCCGTGGTGCGTCCCGTCTTGATTACAGGCAGCCCGAGCAAAGCCGGTGACACCGCTGGCACCGGTGGCGGCACCAATTCATAGGGCTGGGGATCGTACGGACGGACATCGTTTAACTCGGCTACTGCTGCATCAAGCCAACCAGCTCGTGTTGCGCCAAGCATGGCATTGTAGAGAACCCCGATTTCGTTTCCCGGCGCCACCAATGGCTGATGAATTGGGATCCCGGACGCGACTCCTGCGGCCGCCATGATATGCCAATTGCTGAGTATAAGCGGTTGTGAATCACTCAGGCGGTAAACGATTGCACCCAAAGTGCCAACTCCGTCGCTACCCGCTGCTTGAATCTGAATGCCCGGCTTTACGCTATCGAAAAAGATATCCCGTGCCGCCATAATCCCCGGCGCCGGCGGCAAAGGACGCACGATAGGGCGAGGTATCGGTATTACGATAAGTTGACGATCTTTTCCGAAGCTTGAAACAATGCCGGAAGGTGCTTTGTCCTGATCGGTAAAAACGACTACCCCAAGTTTATTGGCAGTGTTCTTGTCGCGGTAGTCATAGCCCACGCCGACGGCGATCACTCCATCCTTACGCAGCAGATCAGAAGCAATCTCCCGCTTTGTGTGAATTAACGCGGCAATTTCTTCAAATCGGGTATCCATAGCCATGATCTCCAGGGTGTTGCCGTGAACATACTATCAGACAACGACTGGGAGTAAACCTTGCACTATCTAGAAACCACTCAAGCAACTGGGTACAATCGATTGGCAAGAAATAATGCCGGTGCTGGATTTTGGCAATAAACTCCTTCCAGTCGATTCTCAATTGAATACGATGATTC
>JAZFSS010000195.1:0-5286 GCA_036446275.1 Gammaproteobacteria bacterium
CGGACTACCGGAGTCCCGCACCACCGAGTTGTCCCAAGCCCTTTGCGGGCTCATGCAACAGGAACTGGGCGTGGCCCAAGATAGAGTGTACGTAGAATTTAGCGATGTGCCCCGCAAGATGTGGGGCTGGAATGGAGGTACGTTTTAATTTGAAGGTGAAAGATGCAGTGCTGGAGAGAGGGGAGATTTACCCGTCGCTTAATCTCGCTGCACCGTCCATGGCTTCACTCGAATCGGAGGCGTCTCGCTCCACTATCCCTGTTCCGCTCGCCGCCTACGACGCGACGCGCATTCCTCCCCTCTCTTTGCAGTAATTGAAACTGATCCATTACCCTAATCTTTGATCTTTGCCCTTTTATCTTTTATCTTCTGTCTACCATGCGCATTTCCCAATTTCACTTGACCACCCGGAAAGAAATTCCGGCGGACGCCGAAATCATCAGCCATCAGCTGATGCTCCGTGCCGGCATGATCCGCAAGCTGGCCGCGGGTATCTACGATTGGATGCCCCTGGGATTGCGGGTGTTGCGCAAGGTCGAAAATATAGTCCGGGAAGAAATGAACCGGGCCGGGGCCCTGGAACTATTGATGCCCGCAATACAACCAGCGGAATTGTGGCACGAATCAGGCCGTTGGGAGCAGTATGGACCGGAGCTGTTGCGACTTAAAGACAGACATCAGCGGGAATTTTGTTTTGGCCCCACCCATGAAGAGGTCATCACGGAACTGGTTCGCAACGAGATTCGCAGCTACAAGCAATTACCCATTAATTTTTACCAGATTCAAACCAAATTTAGGGATGAGATCCGTCCGCGTTTTGGCATCATGCGGGCTCGCGAGTTCCTGATGAAGGACGCTTACTCTTTTCATCTGGATGTAGATTCCATGGAACAAACCTATGAGGTAATGTATGACACCTACACGCGCATCTTTTCCCGCCTAGGACTACGGTTCCGCGCCGTGCAGGCAGACAGCGGCGCCATTGGCGGCAACGTTTCCCACGAGTTTCATGTACTTGCCGATTCCGGGGAAGACGCCATAGCATTTTCCGACCAAAGCGATTACGCGGCAAACATCGATTTATCCGAGGCGCTCGCACCAAAAATAGCACGACCCAACGCAAACTCTGAAATGAAAACAGTCGACACTCCCGGACAACATACGATTGAAGAGGTCAGTGCATTTCTGAAAACGAAGCCGCGATGCTGCGCTAAAACGCTATTGGTACGTGGCGCGGAAGATCATGTTGTCGCCTTGGTTTTGCGCGGTGACCATGAGCTGAATCCCCTAAAGTGCGAAAAACTGGAAGCGGTGGCCAACCCGCTCACGTTCGCCAGCGACGAGGAAATCAAGAGCGCGGCTGGCTGCAAACCGGGCTCCGTAGGGCCGGTTGGGCTAACTATTCCGGTAATCGTCGATCGCAGCATGGCTATATTGGCCGATTTTATCTGTGGCGCCAATCAGGATGGCCAACATGTAACGGGAGTGAATTGGGGTAGGGACTTACCAGAACCGATGGTAGCTGATTTGCGCAAGGTGGTGGAAGGCGACCCCAGCCCCGACGGGAAAGGGATTCTTTCGATTGCCCGCGGCATCGAGGTAGGGCATATTTTCCAACTTGGCGGCAAATACAGCCGTGCTATGAACGCCACAGTTTTAGACGAAGCGGGACATGATATAGCAATGGAGATGGGTTGTTACGGTATTGGCGTTTCCCGCGTAGTGGCTGCGGCCATTGAACAGAACCATGATGAGCATGGAATTATCTGGCCGGGGCCAATCGCCCCGTTCCAAGTGGCGCTACTGCCCATGAATATGAAAAAATCCCAGCGCGTGAGGGATGCAGTGGAAAAACTCTATAACGAGTTAACCGACAGTGGTATTGAAGTATTATTAGAAGACCGGGACGTGCGCCCCGGCGTGATGTTCGCCGACATGGAACTGATCGGCATTCCACACCGGGTAGTAGTAGGGGAAAAGAACCTGGACCAGGACTTGGTAGAATATAAAGCCCGCGCCGGCGGTGAACCCCAAACGGTAGACAGGGACCAGATTATTTCCTTCCTAAAGGACCGCATTCAAGCTGCCGATCCTTGATAGAATTCCCGGCGGGGCGCCGGTCCTACAAATTACACGTTTTAGATTACCGGTGGGTATCATGACGCGCTGCCTACGCGAGCTGACATTTGTAATCCTGTTTACGCTGAACCTTGCCGTGGCGGCAGAATCTGCTGATACACCGGATCCTGAGTTGCGGTCCCGGTTACTTGAAGCGATTAATGCGAGCGATAGCTTTGACGACCGGTTTCACGCCGAAGTGTGGCTTATGGATATGTCTAATCGACTGGAGGAGATAATACCCGACGGCGAGGAACGGTTAGAACTTTTGCGTACCGCACACCGGGAAGCCACGCGGGCAAAACTGATCCCTGAGTTGGTACTAGCAGTAATTCAGGTTGAAAGTAATTTTGACCGCTTCGCCATTTCCAGTTCCGGAGCACAAGGACTAATGCAGGTGATGCCTTTCTGGCTGGACGAAATCGGCCGGCCTGAGGATAACCTATTTCATATCCGCACCAACTTGAGAATGGGTTGCACCATTCTTCGTTATTATTTGGACAAGTCCAATGGCGATCGCAATGTTGCCTTGGCTCGCTACAACGGCAGCGCAGGCAAAACCTGGTATCCCATTCGCGTATATGACGCCCTTAAAACCCGCTGGTACCGGTAGGGCCGGCGCCTCGCCGGGAACACTTGGAATTCCCGGCAAGGCGGCCGGTCCTACCCCAATTTAAATACTGCGATGGACTCCATGTGAGTGGTGTGCGGAAACATGTCCATCACGCCGGCGCTCACGAGCCGGTAACCATAATCATTAACCAGTACGCCGGCGTCTCTGGCTAGTGAGCCCGGGTGACAGGAAATATACACCACTTGCCGCCCATTCCATTTCGGTATTCGGTGCATCAGTTCCTTGGCGCCGCAGCGGGGCGGGTCCAACAGAATCTTATTATAAGCACTCTTCGCCCAAGGACTGCCGCTTAGGTCCTGGGTTAAATCAACGCTATGAAATAGCGCGTTTTCAATCCCGTTGCGTTGCGCGTTCTCCCCAGCCCGCTGTATTAAGCCAACATCTCCGTCCACACCGACTACTTGGCCGGCATTACGCGCCAGCGGAAGACTGAAATTTCCTAGTCCGCAGAATAGATCCAATACCCGGTCACCGGGCCCTGGATTCAGGCATTCCACGACACGATCCACCAAAGCAACATTTAGTTCCGGGTTTATCTGCACAAAATCTGTGGGGTGGAAGTTAATCCTGATATCGAATTTCGGCAATTCGTAGTACAACTGCGAATCTTCGGGCCATAAGGCCGTCACCGTTTCGACCCCACCGGGTTGCAAATAAATATGCAGATCGCGACTACGTCCGAACTCGACCAGGCGCGCAACATCATCGTCGGCCAATGACTCCAGATGGCGAAATACCAACGCCGTAGCCCCTTGTCCCACAGCAACCTCAATTTGAGGTATGCGGGCACGCATCGACAGTTCCTGGACCAATTCGGCAAGCTCAGCGATGCGCAGACCTACTGATGGATGTAGTACCTCACAACGTGTCAGGTCCGCGACAAACGACTTATGCCGTTCCCGGAATCCCACCAGCACCCGAGCTTTTTTTGTTACATACTTGGCGCCCAAGCGGGCCTTGTTCCGGTATCCCCAATGGGGGCCGGTCAGCGGCTCCAGAATCCTATCGGGCTCAACACCCCCAATATGCTGCAGATTCTCCAGCAGAATCTTTTGCTTGGCCAAGATCTGTGCGCCGGGCTCCATGTGTTGCAGGCTGCAACCGCCACATAAGCCAAAATGGGGGCAGCGTGGCTCAACACGATCCGCGGAAGGCGTAACAACCTCAACAACCTGACCTTGATCGAACTTGCGGTGTTTGGAAAGGTAACGAAAAATCACCTCTTCATCAGGCAAGGCCCCGTCGATAAACACTGTCTTGCCATCGATATGGGCCACTCCACGACCATCGTGGGAAAGGGATTCAATATAGGCATGAACTGGAGCCTGGTTGAGAGGTTTTGATTTTCGGCGACTCACTGAATCGTTATCTCGATGCTATACCCGAGCTGATGATTGGGGTCAGTAGGACCGGCGCCCCGCCGGGAATTTCGATTGTTCCCGGCGCGGGCGCCGGTCCTACAAATCACACATTCCCAGCGAGGTGCCGGTCCTTCCATGCCGCAAGAAAATCCTTGAGGTGTGGTTGATCCGATTCCTGCAGCAGTTCCCGCACCTTTTGGCACTCAGTTTGGACCTGCTTCTCATTCAGATGTCCACGAATCAGTTCAAATCGGAGATAAATCAGATAGGTATTCAATACGTCGGTTTCGCAGTAGTTGCGGATGGCTTCAATCTCTCCAGCAAGAAATTGGTCCCACACCCCGGCGCCACTCACGCCCATCTTGCCCGGCAAACCCAGCAGGGTAGCGATCTCGTCCAAAGGCGCGTTAGCCCTGACCTGGTATGCCGCCAGGACATCCATAAGATCCGTGTGACGCTCATGAAATCGGCTCAGGTAATTATTCCATTTGAAATCCTTGTCTTCTCTGCCACTATCCCAATATCTGGGAGCCACTATGCCGTGCACTAATGATCGGTAATGAATGACCGGCAAATCGAAACCGCCCCCGTTCCAGGAAACCAGGGTAGGAGTGAAGCGGTCTATGCCATCGAAAAAACGCTGCAATAACTCCGCTTCCGAAGAATCTGCCGAACCCAGCGACCACACCTTTAGTTTGTCGCTGGTACGCAGCACGGCGGAAATCGCAACGATGCGGTGCAGGTGCAGCCGTAGAAAATCAGAATCGCCGGTCTGTTCCCGACGTTTAAGAAACATGATCTGGCCAACATCTTTGTCACTCAAATCGGAAACACCGTACAACTGGCGACCGGCAGCCACGTCGGGGATCGTTTCAATATCAAAGACTAAAACATTCATGTCGGTATAGCGCAACCGGGGTCAGAGCACAGTTTTTACTAATATTCGATAATCAAGCGACTAAATTATAAATTTAAGGCAACAGAAACTTTTGGAATATTAGTAAAAACTGTGCTCTGACCCCAATTACTGTAACTTCTGCTTTTGCTTCCAGGTAGTGCCCTGCTGATACCACCAACCCGAAGGGGCATTGGCAACCCAGCGCTTCGCAAACGTACCGCGAATCTCCTTTTCCCACTCCGGATGTCCGTTGGCCCGTGCAATCTCTCCATATA
>JAZFSS010000196.1:0-11839 GCA_036446275.1 Gammaproteobacteria bacterium
CGCTAATGGTTTTAAACAGCCGGTGGTGATGTTGACTACCAGCAGTGACGAAGCAGACCTTGTGGAATCCCTGCGCAACGGAGCTCAAGGGTATCTCTTGAAGGACATGGATCCCGATGCACTGGTACTTGCATTAAGGGATATCGTTGCCGGAAAGACGGTGGTGGCACCAGACCTTGCACCGGTGCTGGCTAAAGTAGTGCAAGGAGATAATACCGACAATATTGATGCCGGCCCATTCGCGGATCTGACACCTCGGGAAACCGAAATCCTCAGCCTGGTGGCAGACGGTCAAAGCAATAAAGTAATAGCACGCAATTTGGGTATTTCCGACGGCACGGTTAAATTGCACGTAAAGGCGATTCTGCGCAAACTGGGCGTGCATTCCCGCGTAGAGGCCGCGGTAATTGCTGTAGAACAAGGGCTCCGCGCTACGGGAGCATAGATCAACCTAACGATACCCGCTCCTTTTTGTTTCCTTGATGGACTCCCCCACAGACTCGAAGAAACGCTTATAAAACTTTTTGTGATCAATGGTCGCGCCGGAGGTCTTAACCAGCGAATCGATCTGCTTGCCCCAAGGTAATTTAATCGATCCCACGGAGGACACTCCTACGCCGACGCTTTCGCTGGTTTTCTTTAGCTGGTAGATGGATTCCACTGCATTGGCATATAACATAGTCCCCCTGGCATTGGGCATGCATACCACAGAGAACTCCAGCACCGTCATCGTTTCATCCTCGGGCTGGAATTCTTTATGAGCCTTAATGGAATCAGGAAAATTATCGTCGAGGGTGTATCCCTGGCTCAGTAGTACGCGCTTGGCACTCTCACAAGTAACATCCGTTGACGCGTCGAATTTCTTTCTAAACTGCGAGTCGAGCTCGAATTTTTCACCCTTATATACATGCGCCCCACCGCAACCTGCGATCACTGCAAATAGCATCATAACAAGCATCAAATGGCCAGTGTGCTGTTTGGTCATGGTTTGCGCATCACATCGTAATCCCGAACTGCCGGTGGCTCGGGGGCTGGAAGAAGAACCGGCGGACGCAATAGTACATCTGTTGGGTAGATCAATTCCAGGGTCTACGGTGTTGAAGGGAAATTAGCACTGAAAATCTATCTAAGTAGGCGCGGTTTTGGCCGGAATTTAGCCCAAAGGGTATGGTCTATCCGACTTAACGTGATTTCATTTTCCTCGGTTTAGCGGCAGTATAATTGGCGAATTCTAGCCTATCGCCAGCCAAATGCTTGGTGGCAGGATGTTCCTATCACTGGTGATCTCCGAACCGCGATACCTGCCGCAGAGCGAAAGCCTGCGCTTCGGCCGATCCCGCAATAAATGAGGGGTCAGCCAGTGATTCCTCTAAAAATCGCTGGCCGGCCCCTCATTTCCGGTCCAAACCTTCTAGCAGAAAATAGCTTCCAGTTTCTTATGTTACGGGCACTCTTGCTCGTTTTGGCCAATATTGTAGCTCTGTGACTGATTGCTGCCGATTCCAACATAGGAGATCGGGCTCGCTGGATTATTGCTGCAATAGGTCTTATTGGTGGACACTGACACAGATCCAGTCCAGGTGTCGTTGCCGGGAATGGGACCAATTGCGCATGAATAGCTGGACAGCGAGTCAGCACAGAAGGCGCCATAGTTACCACTCGCGTAGACTGTGACCGTCATGTTCTGTGTCTCCCCATAAGTGTTAATTGACCCTGATATTGTTAAGTTATAGGTGCCCAATGTAGTGGTGGTGGTTGCCGTCGTCGTGGTCGTCGAAGTTAAGGGATCGCCACCGTCTTGAATATCGTCTGTGTCGTCCCCGTCAACATCGTCTGTGTCGTCACCACCGCCCGAGTCGTCACCACCGCCCGAGTCGTCACCACCGTCCGAGTCGTCACCACCGTCCGAGTCGTCACCACCGTCCGAGTCGCCTTGATACCCACCTGAGTCGCTGTCCCCGGAATCGTCGCCATCCAAATAACCATCGATAAGCAACTGTTGCGCGGATTCCACAGGGTTCGTGCTGGCGATGATGGAAGTGAGTTGGGCGGATTGTTCCTCACCACTGCTATCGTTCCATGCCACGGTAACCGTAACGATATCGTATACAGGGTCTGCATTTGGCGTGACCGTCCAAGCCCGTGAGAATGTCGTGTTACTTCCGCTGTGTGGCTGGGGGGTATCAGCACCTGTAACGATCTGGGCATATCCCGCATTGTCGGCAAAATTTCGCAGCTCTTCCATCTTTTCCTGCGCCAGATTCACCGCCTCTGTTTGGGTCTTGGATCCTGCATTATGGTCCAGTATATCTCCCTGAAACTTAGCCACTGAGATCATGCCCACCGTCAATACCATAAAGGTTACCAGGCCTTCTATAAGGATAAAACCAACTTGTCTAATCTTGCCGCGCTTGGATCTCATGGGTATCTACCTATCACTACGTCAATTAAAAATCCGACCAGGTGCCAATAATCTTCGGCGCACTATCGGGCGGAAACGCAAGATCGCCACCACCATCGACTTCGGACCAGTCATAGAACTCCGGATTCGAATTCAGATCGTTCATATCCCCATCCACAATTACAGACCCATAGATTTCGAGGCCTCCCCATCCGTTGGCACCGGGACAATCGCTATCTATAAAGACGATGCCGTAGATTACGGGACCACCGTTCATTCTTGGACAAGCCGCCTCCGGAGCAAAAATCAGAATGACGGGATTTGATGGAGAGCCCCAGCTATCATGAAAGTTGCCGGAATCCGTAACCCAAATATACCGGCGCTCCGAATCCGGCACACTCGCGGCAACCTCCGCATCCGCTAAGGCTTGGATCTCCGCCCTCGTCTTGCTAAATATATAATCCCAGGCACTGCCGGTAAATTCGTTGTATTCGAGGCTACCGCCGTTGAGATCAAGAGCCCCAAGCTCGATACATGCAGATCCAGAAACGGTTGAGTCTTGCGAGGTGGCAATATCTCCGCCAAAAGGGCCCGTACCCGAGCCCTCCTCATAACCTTCCGGGAAAATAGAGGGGTTACCATTAACACCATTCAAGCACCCGTTTATTGTAAATGGCAACGCATCAGTGCTTGGATTCAGGGGACCGGAATCCTGCGATACATATTGGGATAGTGTGGCGGTAATGCTGGCGTCTGTTGCCGATGTAGCAACCGACGATACCTGAATAAAGTACTTATACACCGGGTCACGGCTAAAGATCACCACGGCATTGTAGGTATCACCATTTCCGGCGTTGATCGCTGGAGCGGGATTATCGGGTGTAGCCGTTTCAATACCGGCCTCGGTTGCCGCCCAGGACGCAGTGTTGTCGGCAAGCCAGGAAAAACCATATTCCAGTCCCGCCTCCGCTGCCTCGTGTACTTCCTTAGCGCGGTACTCGTTGTTGGCCATACGAACTTCCATCATGCCCGTACGGGCGACTGAAAAGGTAATAACGGTAGTACCGATCATCAACATGACCGCCGTCAGCAGTGTCGCCACACCCGTCTGCCGCTTGAGCGGCTCGCGAAAGAGCAGATTATGTTCTGCCGATCTCATAGGTAATAGTTCTCTTTTCGCCGCCATTGCGCGTTATGGCGCAGCCGCCACAAATTTGTCGTTACGAACCCGTACTGACTCGGTAATTGTTTGTTGAACCTGGTCGTCGCTCGCCAGTCTGCCGGTTATCGAAATACCCACCTCTCGAATATGCTGGCAGGGATCATCCGTAGTACAGGGGCATCCAGCTGCTTCGGTAATTACGTTTAAACAGGTCTCCGCCACGGTAAATACCAGTTGGGTTACTTCGGTAACTCCGCTGGTAACATTCAGCCATGTGCCGACCGTACAGCTAAAGGCATTGCCCCCGGTGCGCAGCTGTACGGCATTATTAGTCAGACGGAAACCATACTGTTCCATGGTAGTACCACCGGTTCCGTCACCCACTGCTTTGTTCCTATCACGGTCGTAGGCAAAGGTAATACACGCGTCAGCGACCGCCCCTACATCGTCCACAGTGAGGTCATTGACGCCTTGTTGGAAGGGGTTATTCGTCATGTCGTCGATACCAGGCACGCCTGCGTAGTAGCCGGAGCGACGGATATCGCTCATCATTACACCCAATGTCGCGCGTAATTCCTGATTCAATCGGGCAACTAGCAGATTGTCCGTGCTGGCGCCAATGGTGGTGGAATACATGGCTATCACGCCCGACAAAACCAGGAGCCCTACCACGGCGCCCACCATTAACTCCGCTAAGCTAAATCCTGCTTGGGACTTGTGGTATGCCTTTAACATCCCGAATACCCCAAAACGTTGTCGGAACAGGAGTCTATCCGACCAAGCACCGTTACCTGGAGTTGAACGCTGAGGGCGTGGGGTGATTGAAATGTCATTGTGCCGGCATTGACGGTTCCCCTCACGGGATTAAACGTGGCGCTGTCGGCGGCAAATGTCTGATTTAAACTGATGTTCTTATAGGATTCACTGCTGACCGTTTTTAACACATTCTCTCCGGCGGTCATCAAGGCGCAAGCGGCCGCATTGTCGACATCGGTGACCGTGCAATCGCAGCCCGGATTCTCATCCAGACCAAAGCACCAGGAGTCTGTACTGCCGTCACCGGTACCACTGCTGAACGTCAGTGAGAGAGGTGTGTTGCGCTTGACGGCTTCCATGCGGACGAACTGAAATTCGCTGTAGAGGGCTTCTACCGCGCCGCGAACCCTATTTCTTTCTACCATTTCCCCCATGGACGGCATGGCGATAGAGATCGAAATGCCCAAAACTGCCAGGGCGATCAGCAACTCGACGAGGGTGAATCCTCTTGCCACGATATTTCCTCGGACACCTGTTTTTAATAGTTCTATTCCCCCAAGATATCGGCCAGGGACGCCACAAACTGAGTACCGCCTATCCCGAACACCATCCCGTTCGTCAGAAAAAACGGGATTTTATTCCAGAAATCCGGGGGTTGGCCGATAGACATCTCAGCAAAAAAAGGAGGAAGGGCTATGAAATGGCACAATAATCCTGGATTTACGCTGGTCGAGCTAATCACGGTGGTGGCTATCGTCGGCATACTAGCGGCAGTGGCGATACCGTCCTGGGTCTCCTATATTGAAAAAAGCCGCCGGTCCGATGCCACCTCAAGCTTGTTGGCCATGCAGTTACGGCAGGAAAAATGGCGTGCAAACGATACCGATTATGCGACTTTGGTTGAGCTGGCCTGGGGTGCGGAAGCGGGCAATTCCACAGACGGGTACTACACCATAACCCTGGCAGCGAGGGGCGTCACCACCTTTACCGTTGTAGCAACGCCAATCGGCTCACAAGTCGACGACGACTGCGGAAATTTTGCCCTTAATCAAGATGGCCCCATTTATGCGAGCTATGCCAGCGCCAAATGCTGGGGTCACTAGAAACACACCGGGGAACGATATACTTAACGGACCATTAGCCAAAGACTAGTACGCTAAGCAGCCGTGACCGACCCCGGTCACCTTGACGCCGGCCCCTCCTCCGTATTAGATTGCGCTCATGTTGGTAAGCGCGCGCCAGAACACACCTGCGATTTCCCCAGTCTTGCCGGGCATTCTTGCACTACCGTTGTTCGCAATACCCAGTGTTATCCAATCTGCCCTGTTCACCAAAGTGGCTAACGCCATGTTAGCTTCTCCTATTAAGAGTGGCGAACTGAATTTCCTTCGCCACCGGACGATTTCCATTCAGGCACATGATGCGGGAGTAAAAATCGCTGTTACCGTTGTTAACAATAAACTGGTCGCAAGTCCGATGGGTACTCGCCATGACCTTAGCATTCAAGGAAACCTGTATGATTTGTTGCTACTGATCAGCCAACGGGAAGATGCCGATACGCTGTTCTTCCAGCGACGCCTGCGGATGGAGGGTGATACGGAACTGGGTTTAGAGATAAAGAATTTCCTTGACGGCCTGGATGTGGATGCCTTGAAACTAGTTAAACCGCTGAATTCCGCATTACAGAAAGCCCTGCCCCTCTACGTGCGGTTATTTGGGTAGTCATGAAAAGATAACTTTTATCCCTTTCCCTCAGCAGACATGCCGAGGATAGTTGATAGTGGGTTTTTGACAGTATGCAACACGATGCTGGAGAGAGGGGAGGATTACCCATCGCTTAATCTCGCTGCACCTGGCTTGCTACACAATCCTGTTTCGCTCCTCGCCTACGACGCGCCGCGTATTCCTCCCCTCTCTTCGCAGTAATCGAAACTCCCACTACCGGATACTTAGGGGGCAAGCCGATCCCTACCTGTTGACGCGTTCATAGTAACGTAACCGGTATAGCAATCGCCGATGGGACGGGCCGTCATTAAACCCGCTTCGATCATGCAATACGTTGTTACTGATTAAACCCCCGCCGGGCTGCAGGGTCAGCCGGTAAATATACGCTGATGGCGATTTCAGTAGGGCCTCCAGGGCGCTAACCGCAGCCTGCGTTGCGGAATCCGGCTTCCATTGGATACTGTGGCGACGTGCGATATAGCGCATATGCAGGTAGCCATGGGCATCTACAGAAAACACAGGGCCGGTCCTAACCGGCCGAATTTCAGTCCCATTAACAATATTGGCAGGAATAGTCATGACATCAGGCGCCATTAAGGCCTGGACATGTTGGGGATTCTGGTCACGCAAATGGATATAGGCGATCTCGTGATCCATTAGCGCGTTTTCCCCGCCTTCTTCGGCCGGACTCACGCAGTGCAAGAACAAGGCCCTGATCTGGCGTTCCGGCGGGTTGTAGTAGCCATCCGTGTGCCAATGAATAGGATGATTGGAATAAGGGATATAACCCTTGTGCCACTGGTCATCCACAACCTGCAAGGCGGTGATACCGTCATCATCGGCACCCATGTTGTAATCTAATTCATTCAGTCCAAACTGCGAGCCTAGCCTTCTCGCGATCGCCTTGTCCGGGTCATTTCCGGTGTGGCTGACGTAGATTGCCATATTAGTTTTAACGCAGCGCTCCATAATCCCGTTACGCTCGGCGCGAGTTAGCTTGTATGGACTTTGTATTTCAACCACCAGCTCCTCGGCGCTACTGGGATATCGATCCAGTTTTGCCTCCTTCCAACGCTGGTAAGCTGCATCATTATTCAGGTCAAAGGGGCTCTCTGTTACTCGTTCATGTATCTGCATCTTATTTCTCTATCCAAGCTAACTTAGCTAATCCCCAGGTTCTCCCATAACATATCCACACGTTTTTTTACGTCATCCGACATAGTGATGGGACGGCCCCATCGACGGGTCGTTTCGCCGTCCCATTTGTTAGTGGCATCGAAACCAATTTTGGAGCCCAGACCCGAAACAGGACTGGCAAAATCGAGATAGTCAATAGGGGTGTTTTCCACAATTGTGGTATCCCGGGCTGGATCCATGCGTGTTGATATGGCCCAAATCACTTCAGTCCAAGACCGCACGTCAATATCGTCATCGGTAACTATGACAAACTTTGTGTACGTAAACTGCCGCAAGTACGACCATATGCCAAACATAATACGCTTGGCATGCCCTGGATATCGTTTTTGGATGCTAACCACCGCCACCCGGTAAGAACAAGCCTCCGGCGGTAGATAGAAATCTACGATCTCTGGAAATTGTTTTTGCAGCAACGGTATGAACACTTCATTAAGGGCCATGGCAAGCACCGAAGGTTCATCAAAGGGGGAGCGGCCCATGTAGGTACTGTGATAGATCGGATGGTCTCTGTGGGTAATGCGTTCAATGGTGAATACTGGAAAATTTTCCACCGTGTTGTAGTAACCCGTGTGATCGCCGAAGGGACCCTCAGGGGCCTGTTCGCCAGGTTTAATAAACCCTTCAAACACGAACTCAGCTGTTGCCGGCACCTCCAAATCGTGAAGCTTACAAGACGCCACCTCGGTCCTGGCGCCACGCAGTAGTCCCGCAAACTGGTACTCCGAGAGTGTATCCGGAACCGGCGTAACGGCAGCCAGGATCGTAGCGGGATCAGCACCTATAGCAACGGCGACGGGAAAAGGCTGTCCCGGATTTACCTCCTGCCATTCGCGAAAATCGATCGCGCCCCCACGGTGAGGCAGCCAGCGCATGATGACTCTATTACGACCGATTACTTGCTGCCGGTAGACACCGATATTCTGTCTTTTCTTGTAGGGCCCGCGTGTAATTACCAAGCCCCAGGTGATAAGCGGTCCGGCGTCCTCTGGCCAACAGGTTTGAACCGGTAAGTTTGACAAATCTACGTCTGTATCCCTCAGTACACATTGCTGGCAGGGCGCACCATTTACAATGCGCGGTTTAACGTCCATCAATTTTCTGAATGCCGGCAACCTTTCCAGCAACTCTCCTATACCTTGCGGCATTTCCGGAGACTTTAGAAAGGCAAGCACGCGACCAATGCCCTGTAACTCCCCCACCGAGTCCACGCCCATGGCCATGGCAACCCGTTCTGTTGTCCCAAATAGGTTTCCTAATACCGGCGTTGACGAGCCCTTGGGCTTGGTAAATAACAAAGCCGGGCCGTTGGCTCGTAGTGTGCGGTAACAGATTTCGGTAATCTCAAGATAAGGGTCAACCTCCAACTCGACCCGCCGCAGCGCCTTTTTCCCCTCCATGAGGTTGAGAAAATCCCGCAGGCTCTTATATTTTCTACCGCTCATCCGAGCATCCTAGAATTCAGCTTTGATGGCATGGGAGCAGTCCATGCCGGCTTCTCTATACCAATATCCATCACAGGGTCCTGTGGGCATGAACTCTTCCGCCTGCCGTGAAACATCCGCCGATACTTTCTTGTTTGTGCGGCAGATATCGAACAGTTCAATGATTTCCGCCGTGTGTTCCGACTGGGGACTGATCCGCAAAATATCGACCTCTAACCGATCAAGCTCATCCAGCCTCCCAAGCAGACTGAATGTCCGAGCCGACTGTGTCTGGGTACCATTAAGAACCAGAAACGGCTCGCTTTCACGAGTAGAGACCAGCAGGCCATCGCGATGATCCTGGCAACAAAATTGGCAGTTGTCCTTGGCCAGGTTATAGGCCCGCGCGGTAAAGCAGCGCGCAGAGAATGCCAGTGGCAGGCGGCCAAAAACAAATATTTCCGTCTCTACTCCTGCAGGGCGTTGCGATTGGATGCCAAGCAACGTATTACGACTTAGTTCCACCGGCATCACCCATCGCTTTAATCCGTGCTTGGCGAGAAAATTCAGTGCCCGCGAGTTATAGATATTTACGCTTGGGCCGGCAACAAATGGCCCCTTGCCCGAAAGAAGTTGCACAGCGGCAAAGTCATTGGCTTCCACCATAAATTCTTTATTGCCGCAAATGCGCCGCAAGGAACTTAGTTCAGATTCGGCTTCAAGCAAGGCCAGCGTGGACAGCACCACCTGTTTTCCAGCGTTTTGCAAATGAGTCGCGATTTCAATCCAATCCGAACCTTTTAGTGCACGACGTTTGGCACACACGGCTTCGCCGAGATAAATAATGTCAACAGGCGTCCGGGCGATCTGATGGTAAAAATCAAATAGGACTTCGCGAGACCAATGATAGAGCACGGGACCAAGAGAGAGTCTTGGCGCCGGAACGGGGAGCGGGTCCATTGTTCCATCTATTGCCATGGACGATGATAGGCTCCCAGGGTTGTTTGGGCCCCTTCCGATACCTTTTCAAGATTTGCAAGCCAGGACTCTTGTGGGGCATAGCTGTCCGGATTGCGCCTGCATGCATCCAAAGCTGCACGCCACACCTGTGTAACTTGCGCTACATAGGCCGCGCTTCGCTGTCGACCCTCGATCTTTATGGCCTCTATGCCCATAGCCTGGAGCGCGGGAAGTATGGTGAGCGTATTTAGGCTGGTAGGCTCCTCAATGGCATAGCAGGTTCGGCCTTCAACTTGGAAGCGGCCCTTACACAAAGTGGGATACGCCGCCGGTTCACCTTTAACATATCTGTCAATCAATACACCATTGAGGCGCGCTTCCAATCCCCGATAGGTTTGCTGCCAACGCACGGCGCTTCCGGGGGAGCAGGCGCCATAGGTATTCGGCGATTTACCCGTAACGTAAGAAGACAACAGGCAACGCCCCTCCACCATTACACACAGGCTGCCGAAGCCGAACACCTCGAGGGGCACAGGGCTCTTATCAGCTATTTGGTTTACCTGGGCGAGGGAAAGCACTCGAGGTAAAACCGCACGCTGTATGCCAAAATGCTCGTGATAAAATCGGATAGCCTCGTAGTTGGTAGCCGACGCCTGCACTGAGAGGTGCAAGCGAAGATTGGGCCACTGTTTTGACGCGTAGTCCATTACTCCGATGTCGGCCACAATCAAGGCATCCACCCCTAGCCCTGCCGCCAGATCCACGGACTTTTGCCAGCGCAGCCAGCCGTCCGGCTGAGGATAGGTATTGATTGCAACAAAAACCTTTGCATGCCGATCCTTTGCATACTCGATGCCTAACCTCGCACGCTTGCTATCAAAATTAAGCCCAGCGAAATGGCGCGCATTCGTATCATCGCGGAAACCGATGTAAACCGCATTGGCGCCATGGTCGATAGCGGCTTTCAACGATGGCAAGTTGCCGGCAGGGCAGACAAGCTCCATTAACATAACCTCTCTTTGTTAGTAAGAATGGTCACGTCTCGCGACGTCACTTCCCCAACACCGGTTCGCATGCCGAACTCCTGACCTCCGGAGAATTTGCTTGCCGCCACCATACATCCCTGCCAAAACACTCTACACGCCTTGCGCACCCGTAGTTCTTCAGTAATACCATTGAGCACCATCCATTTTTTTGCGGCCCAGATTGGCGCCAATAGCAACCTTGGCTCCGTGGTGCCGGTCACGCGGTGAAAAATTACTTCTGATGGCGTGCGCTCTACGATATCTGCGACAATGGAAATGTATTCTCCCATGGTGAGAGGCTGGTAGTTTCCGTGGCGCCATTCGTTAGCCAATTGGGTTCCCTTGACTACCTGCAGCGGATGCAGCTTTAAACCATCCACTCCCAGCTCCAATACCCGTTCTAAAGTGGTATGGCAGTGCTGAACCGACTCACCCGGCAGCCCGACTATAAGGTGCGTACAGACCGGCAACCCACGGCTGCGCGCCTTGCGCACCGTGCTTGCGTACTCGGCAAAGCCATGCCCCCGGTTCACTCGGCGAAGGGTCTCATCAAAGGCGGACTGAAGTCCCAGCTCTAACCATACTTCATACCCCTTTGTCTGGTAGTCGGCTAACAGGTCTAACACTGCCGTTGGGACACAGTCCGGCCGAGTACCCACGGATAGGCCAATTATGTCCGGCTCGCTCAAAGTTTCGTCATAGAGTTTCTTAAGCTCTGATACATCTTTGTAGGTATTGGTATACGCCTGAAAGTAGGCGATATATTTGCGTGCGCCAGTACGCTTGCGGATTACTTTACGGCCCGCCGCAATCTGGTCGGCAATAGGTTGGAGTGTGCGTCCATTCGGGCTGAATGAACTGTTGTTACAGAAAGTGCAGCCGCCGCGGCCCTTGCTGCCATCTCGGTTGGGACAAGTGAAGCCGGCGTCAATAGCGATCTTATGCACCCGCTCTCCATAACGGTGCAGCATCACCTGTCCAAAGGTATTGACGTAGTCAGCAAGTACCACAGTTCACCACGATAATAAGTGACATAGATTAAGTTGTTAGCCCATAATTCGGTAGTGGGTCAGTTTGACTGTATGTAACACGGGGCTGAAGAGAGGGGAGGAATACCCGGCGCGTCGTAGGCGACGAGCGGAACAGGGATAGTGGAGCGAGACGCCTCCGATTCGAGTGAAGCCATGGACGG
>JAZFSS010000197.1:0-4293 GCA_036446275.1 Gammaproteobacteria bacterium
GGACGCGGTAGAACAGGCGGCCGCCATACGTTTGCGTCCTATACTGATGACGACCGTGTCCATGATCGTCGCCATGGTGCCATTACTTACCGCCAGCGGTCCTGGCGCCGTGAGCCGGTTTCACATCGGCCTTACCATCGCCACGGGGCTTGGCATTGGAACATTGTTTACTTTATTCGTAGTCCCCGCCATGTACCTGCTGATGGCAAGAGAACACAACAACGAAACCGTTCCCAGTGCTGTAGGGACGCCCCAACAGGCATAAAATCCGAAAATCAATCCACGTCATTCCGACATGACATCGGGGCATTGGTGGACAGTGGTGGCTCTGACCCCAATATCCCGGGCATTTCCCTTGCCTTAAGAATCTCTCCGATCTGCCGTAATCCACAGAATACGAGCAGGTAAATTTGCCGGATTGGGCGTACTGCCGTTGTAAGCCAGGTAGAGCCGGTTTCTGACCGGTTGGGTTGGGGCCAGGACCAGCGAATAGAGAGCCTGGCGGGCAAAGGAAAAAGGGACCATAAATTGCAGAAACGGGATTTCACCGCTGCAGAGCCTCGGCGCCTGCAGGCGCCACGTAAGTTCGATGCTCTAGATGCGGCGTCGGAGGAGTTCTTCGAGCATGTCACCCCCATCGCCATAGTACGTCCAGGGCATGGCAACCGAAGATGGTTCAAGTCCGAGCAGGGCCTGAGCACAATCAACATTCCCCGTGATGTTTTCTTTTGTGGCCATGCTAATCGTGGTGACGGGGTTGTCTATATTTCGGATCAGGCCCGCATAACATGGGAGCAAAACTGCGATGGAAAGTAAAGCAAACGAAAAGAGCGCAGACATTCAGGAGCAAAGGGATGACTTTGCCGCGGGATTGGCTGGAAGGATGGGAAACATACATGAATGCTGGGCTGCGATACGGCGGGATTTGGAGAACGGTGAGCAGGTAAATAAACTGCACCGTCTGTTGCGTGATTTAGTGGATTCCGCCGGGCCGCTTGGTTACAGGCGTCTCGGGCAGTTGGCGCGCAAGCTGGAGAAATTAGTCGTCGCAGCAGGTGATAGCCAATCGTTCGCGGATTCACCCCAGTACTTGGCCATCGGTCCCCAGCTTCTGCAACTGCAAGCCATTGCCAGCAGCGGGCCCAATGTCGCTGGTGCCAGTAAGACTGCGCAAAGATATGTTGAGCCAACTACTGATCTGACTTGTATTTATGTGATCGAAGACGATGAGACGCAGGCGCAAGAGATGGTGGCGCAATTAGGTGCTTATGGGTGGAATGTAAGCGCCTTTGCCAATGTAACCGAGGCCAAAGCAAAGTTGCGGGAAACTTTGCCTGCCGCCCTGGTGGTAAATGTGGTGCTGCCGGAAGGGGAATTGAAGGGTCCTGAGTTAATTCAGCAAGTGGAAAGCCTCGATGGTTATCGTGTACCCCGGGTTGTAATTTCTTCCCGTTGGGACTGGGCAGCCCGCTTGGCAGCGGTCCGTGCTAGGGCCGACGCCTTTCTTGTCAAACCTATCGATTACACAGAGTTGGCGGAGACCTTGGATAAACTTACCGAGCGGCATGACAGCGAGCCCTACCGGGTGCTTATCGTCGATGACACAGTAGCACTGGCGGAACATTATGCTCAGGTGCTACGCCTTGCGCGGGTAAATGTCGCCGTTGTAAACGATCCTTCGATGTTGCTGGAGAAGCTTTCGGCATTCAAGCCTGAGCTGATATTGATGGATCTTTCCATGCCGCAATGTACAGGAATAGAAGCGGCGAAGGTGATTCGGCAGGATTCCGATTACCTGGGAGTGCCCCTTGTATTCATGTCCTCGAAAACCGACCAGCATCGCCAGCTTGCGGCCATAGAAATCGGCGCCGATGATTTTCTGGAAAAACCGATAGCCGATAATCACTTGATCGATGCGGTAAAGATCCGTGCAGAGCGTTTCCGGTCGCTAGCGACCCTGATACGCCAGGATAGCCTCACCGGGCTGTTAAACCAGATCTCCTTCAAGCTGCAGTTAGAAGCGGAGCTCTCCCGCACCCTGCGTGCGAATTCTCCCATGACCATTGCTATCCTCGATATCGATCGCTTCAAACAGATCAATGGCAAGTACGGCCATCCTGCCGGCGATCGCGTTATCCGTAGTGTAGCTAAACTACTGACTAAGCGGCTGCGCAAAGCCGATATCATCGGCCGCTATGGTGGACAGGAGTTTGCAGTGGTAATGCCTGATACCAACCTGGATTCCGGACTCGCCGTGTTGAATGACCTTCGGGAGCAGTTTGCTCACATAGTTTATGGGGCTGGTGAAGCGGAGTTTGCGTGTACAGTAAGCATTGGTGTGGCGAGTACAGTTAACTGCGATGAAATGGATACTTTGATCCAGGCAGCGGAAACGGCTCTATATAACGCCAAACAGAGCGGGCGAAACGGGGTATGCAGCGAAGAAGTTCCCCTGAGTAAGGCAATATAAGCTCCGTCTGGCGTGCTTTGCGCGCCTATCGTGTATTTCCCTTTGGTCTAGGAGCGCACTGGAAAATTAGGTCCGAGTCCGCCTTCAATTTAAGACTCCGTGGGCTGCAAGAAGTAGTCGCATAGCTTTTGGATGCGGTGGAAATGGCTGCCTTTCCAATAGGTCTGTCCGCACTCCGTACACATCCGAAACTGGTGATAATATTGCTTCGTCTTTGGCTCCAGGTGTTCTTCAATGATCGTTTTATCTATGTTTTGTAGTTTTCCATTGCATCGCATGCAACGGCTGAAGGGATTTACGGTACGATACAAATCCAGCCGTGACAGGACTTCTCTTACCTGCTTATTAGGTTTTACGGCACGAACAAAGTACCCGTGGGTTATGATTTTGTGTTGTAACAACGAGCGATCGCGTGTCAGTACGATACGTTTCTCATCTCGCGCAATCTGTGCAACTTCCTTATCCGTGTAATTATTTTTATACAGGGCATCAAAGCCCAGCAGGCGTAAATAACGCGCCAGCCGCCCGAGGTTGGAATCGACGACAAAGCGCGGATTTCGCAACGGCTTGGGCCGGAGCCTTATCAGCGGGCTTATATCAAGGCTCTCGAACATGGGGTAAACGCTAATGCAGTCCCCGTCCTGCACAATGTAAGAAAAATCCACAGAGGTGCGATTGGACAAAATTAGGTCCACCTCCGTGTGTGGGACGCCAAACGATTCGATCATATCCTTGACTGATGTGCGCCGGGAGAGTTCATGATTAAACGCCACCTTGCGCAGTGGGGGCGCTAGAAAATCATTTAGTTCTTCATAAAACCGCAATTGCACCTGTGCCATATGCGATCTCGCTTACATAGCAATTCCCATTAGGGATCAGTTTACGAGCATACCCAAGGCACCCACAGGCATGCAAGGCAGATGGCGGTCAGATGGAAGTATTTTCGCCAACCTGTTTCAGGTTATGATCGAGCTGTTAAAACTGTTAAGGCTCGCAGTCTGGGCAACAATTACCACTAATATTCAGTAGTAATTGTGATCTGGCACCGTCAATATAGGGTTGCATTCCAATGGCATCACGAGCGCGCGTAGAAATCACCTACTGTTCCCAATGCCGTTTTATTCTGCGCGCCACTTGGTTGACGCAGGAACTTTTAATGACGTTCGATTCGGATCTGGGAGAAGTAGCGCTGGTGCCGGCCGGGGGTGGTGTATTTGAAGTGCGCGTGGATGGGCATTTGGTCTGGTCAAAAAAAGAACAAGGCCGCTTTCCGGACGCAAAGGAATTAAAACAATTGATTCGCGACCGTGTCGCGCCGGATAAGGATTTGGGCCATTCAGATCGCTAGTGGACCCGAAAACAGGACTCAGATTCGATTTCCCACTTTATTTTTTATTAAAGATCGCATGTTAAAACACATCAGGTGGGTCATTGTTCTAATCGCCGGATTGGCGATAGGGTGGTATGCCCATCAATATTGGCCTGTTTCAGAATATTTACAGCCCGCTATGCAGGTTGCCAAGGATTACGATGCCAATATCGAGGCATTGCACCAGCAAGGACGTCTGTCGTTGGGGCAAATGGAGTCGACGGGAAAAATACTCGATGACCTATTGAAATATCATCAATACCGGCATGCTGTGCGGCTATATAACGAGCAGGAATCCAAGGCGGATCAAGAGCGATATAAGACTGCAATTATTGATCATTTACATGGGTTGTTAGCGGTAAAAGACTATCTGCATGCCGATCAGCTTCTATTGCTTTATTTGTTTGAGAATTATCGTGATGTCGACGTGCTGTTGATTCGCGCGGAACTTGAT
>JAZFSS010000198.1:0-3743 GCA_036446275.1 Gammaproteobacteria bacterium
CCTCAAACAAACCATTACCGCGCTATTTTGTGCAATTTGGTTCCTTCCAGGATCATTACCGTGCTGAGGCACTGCGCGGCAAACTTGCCCAACAAGGCTATGCAGTCCGTATCCCCACCATCACGAATAAAACTTCCGGCCGAAAGTGGTTTTCGGTACGCGCGGATTTTAAGGATCTGGACAAGGCCATCGCGGCCCGCAATGCATTTCTCACCCAAGGAGGCCCACGGCCTGTACTAGGGAAACAATAACGCTAGGAGCACACTCGTGGTTCTCGTACACGAAAAACGACGTCTGGAACGCCGACTACGCTGGATTATTTTCCTGGTATTTAGCGCCGGTTGGAGTTTTGCCGTATGGCACCAGGGGATATCACTGGTACTCACGGGCATTGTTCTACTCGGTGCTGCACTGCTACAAGCCTGGAACCGTTCCCGCATCCCCGTGCTGGCCTATCACAGCGTCTCTGATAATGCTTCCTGGCTCACCAGGCCTGATCTTACGATCCCGTCAGCCAGTTTCAGGCGGCAGATGCAATGGCTGAAACGGCACGGTTTCTCTACCCTCACCATGGAAGAGTTGTGGTCACACCGCAATTACGGTACGGACCCCAATAATTTCATCGTTTTGACCTTTGACGATGGTTATCTGGACAACTGGGTTGCCGTAGAGCCAATTCTACGGGAAGCAGGGCTATGTGGAACGATTTTTATTTCTACCGATTGGATTGAGGATGGACAACAATGCCGTCCACAGTCGGGACAGGTCCCTGACCATGAGCTAAGCTGGGCCGGCTACCTTAACCCGGCCGAGATTCGCGCGATGGCGGAACGGGGCGTCCTGGATGTTCAAAGCCACGGGGCGTCTCACGACCTGGTGTTCTGCAACGACCGCATTAGCGGATTTACCAGTTCCGACGATCAACCCCAGTGGCTCGCACTGCTGCTTAACGAAAAAAAACCCGCTTGGTACAAGCAGCCAATGCGGTTACCTGCTGGTTACCCACTATTTCCGAACGGCAATGCCCTTGCAGTATCGGCGTTTTACCCTGACCCTAATTTAGTTGACAAGTTAACAGCAGCACCCGCTGACTCTTCTGTTATTAATGATGCAGATCGGCAGCAAAGATTGCGGGAAGCAGCAGACAGTTTCGAAGCAGATCACGGCTCCCTTGGACACATGGAAACCAAGGCCGAGACCCATAATCGTTGGCGCAAGGAACTTGAAGATAGCAAACAAACCCTAGAGCGAATCTCCGAAAAAGAAGTAGCTCACTTATGCTGGCCACGGGACGCATATTGCAAGGAAAGTCAACAGATCGCCTTTTCGGTGGGTTACCACTCCGTCACCGCACACGATGGATTAAACAGCGATCACAACCCGAATATGGTTAGCCGGGTTTATATCGATGGCTGCGGCATCCCCTGGCTTGATATCACTGCCTTCGTACTGCACATCTGGGTCTTCAGAGGCCGCATCTGGGCCTGGCCGGCTCTTGTGCTAGCCAGCACTGCGATTCAATTGTTATGGCGTAGGAAAAAATGACCCGTTCATCGTCCCGAATGGTCCTACTCCTGGGTCTGCTCGCGCTGGCCGTTACGCTGATTACCTTTTCCATGACCCTTCACTGGCCAGATAAGGGCTCATATTTAGCGGCAATGCTTCCGCTTGGTCTGGTGGTTATTTTTCTTTCCATGACTTATCCGCAACTCGTGATGCTGGCCTTAGTCGCCCTGATACCCCTGGATACCTTCGCCTATTTGAGCGATTTCACTCAGATGTTGACACTTATGAAGGTGCTGTTTCCGTTCGCGCTGGTGGGATTACTTCTGGGCCGGCTAGTGAATCGTTTCGAGGCACCCTCGCCACATCCCATTGACTGGTGGGTGCTGCTTTGGATTGGCCTCAATGCCCTGCTGATCATCAATGCCGTTGATACCGAGGCGGCACTCACTTTCGTGCGGCGCCTGATCAGCATGGGGCTATTCTATTATGTTTTATCCAGAGTATTTTCCAACCCCCAATGGCACAAAAGATTACAGGCCACTCTAATTTACTCTGCGGCAATATCCGTCGGCTTTGGATTATTCGCATATATTTCCGGCCAAAATCCGTTCATGGAAGGATATGAATTTGACGCAGTCCGCATAACAGGGGCGTCCCATATCTCTCCGAACCGTTACTCCATTATGTTGCTGCTGCCAATGATGTTGGCAGCCTCAACTATTTTTAACGCTACCTCGCTGAAACGCCAATCAATCAATATAGGGCTGGTGCTTTTGTTTATTACAGGCATAGCACTAAGCTTTTCCCGTTCGGGGTTCCTGGCCTTCGCTGTGACTGCCGTACTTGCGCTCATACTTTGGCGTAACAGGATCTCCGCGCGACAATGGATCGGTATTACGGCGATTCTTATCATGACTCTGCCATTTCTCCCTACGGAATTTTGGCAGCGTATTGGATCTCTAAACGTATTTGGGAAAGACGCCGTTGTAGAGGAATCTTTGTCAGGGCGCCTTAACTACATTCGGGTTGGAAAGAATATCGTTCAAACCTATCCGTTGTTAGGTGCGGGACCGGGAAATTTTAAGGTCCTCCATAGCATGGCGGAATTCCAAACAATACCGACCATGATCGGCGTACAACGGCTTCCCCACAATGTGTACTTACAAACTGTCACCGAAACGGGCCTGGTAGGATTAACGGTACTGCTTGGTATGCTGGCGTCAGTCTTTATGTGCGCCTTGAAGGCCTTCCGCGCTTCAGTCAACATTAGTCTGTTGGCCGGCGCCCTGCTGTTGGCCTTGTGCGGATATATGATAATGGGTCTTTTTGCTCACTTAATGCTGAACAAATATTTGTGGGTGCTATTCGCAATGATTCGCACCCTGCCGGAGCTCAATCGGTATGAATCAAAAGCGAATCACACTGATCTACCAGCAGCTTGACCTGGGTGGACGTCAACTCGCTCTGCTGGCCCTCGCAGAGGCATTGCAAGGGCGTGGCTGGCAGGTGGAAATACTCAGTTTTCTTCACGGCGAACTGGAGGAAAAATTTGCGCGGCGCGGCATTTCAGTACAGGTCTTTCCCGTCCGGCCGAAGGTCCGCAGAATTCTGAAACTTCGGCGGCACTTTCTCCGTAATCCCCCGATGATCGTACATACGCATCTATTCTCCGCTGGGTTCTGGGGTCGGATCTCGGCAAAACTGGCGGGCGTGCCGGTAATTATACATACCGAGGGCGGGATGCCCTTCGAGGAAAAACGATGGAAGCGGGTACCCGCGGAACATCTTTTGACCCGGCTTAGCGACGCCGTGATTTGCGTCGCCCAGGCCATCAAGGACCATTTGGTTGATGCCGGTGGACTAGCCGCCGAATCTTTGCTGGTAATCCCCAACGGGGTAGCCGCTGATAACTTGTTGCGACTTCCTATTAGAACCATCAGCGACAGGCCAGTGGTTTTCTCGGCGGGCCGGCTGGCAAAAGTTAAGGGTTATGATTTGTTGATTCGCGCTATGGCCAACTTGGACGGTGTCACCGGAAAACTGTTATTGGCGGGTGACGGACCGGAAGCCGGACCGTTAAAACGTCTTTCCGCCACGCTGGGCGTGAGCGACCAGGTCGAGTTTCTTGGCTACCGGGAAGATGTGCAACAACTACTGGCTCAAGCGGACCTCTATGTAACCGCTTCCCGATCGGAAGGGATGTCCAACTCTATTTTGGAGGCCATGGCAGCAGGCGT
>JAZFSS010000199.1:0-7681 GCA_036446275.1 Gammaproteobacteria bacterium
GGAAATGGTGGGGCGCGTATTGAAAGCGCTGGAAGAACAGCACTTGGTTGACGTAAGCGGCAAGACCATGGTGGTACATGGTACAAGATAAGATAAAAGATAAAATGGTAAAGATAAAAGTGAAACTACTTTCAGGGGCTAGTAAATTATTCCGTAAAGCTGACAGTATATGAAGTTCATAGTAATGGATAAGCAATTAAATTATTAAAGTGGTGTAAGGTGTGTTCTAGTCTTACTCTCAACCTTTTATCTTTTATCTTTATCTTCGAAAAATAACTCTCGCAGTTTCCTGCCGGGATCTTCGGCCTTCATAAACGTCTCGCCAACCAAAAAGGCATTGACTCCCTGTTGCCGCATAGTAGCGACATCCTGGCAAGTATTTATACCGCTCTCGGTTACTATCAGGCTATCTGCGGGAATCATCTTCAGCAGATCTATTGTGGTAACCAGGGTGGTATCAAAGGTACGCAGGTTGCGATTATTGATGCCTATCATGGGCGCCCCAAGTTCCAAGGCGCGCTCCAGTTCTCTGTCGTCATGAACTTCCACCAGCACATCCATGTCCAGGTAGGTGGCCAGCTCCCACAATTCCCGTAACATGGCATCTCCGAGCGCGGCTACGATCAGCAGAATACAATCCGCGCCGATGACCCGGGCCTCATACACTTGGTAGGGATCAATGGTGAAATCTTTACGCATCGCCGGCAGCGAACAGGCGTTACGGACCTGCTCAAGATAGGCATCGGCACCTTGGAAGTAATCTTCGTCCGTGAGCACCGACAAACACGTTGCCCCGCCCTGTTCGTAGCTTTTCGCAATGGCAACCGGATCGAAATCTTCCCGCAGCACGCCCTTGCTAGGCGAAGCCTTTTTTATCTCCGCAATGACCGCGGCGTCACCATCGACGATACGCTGCTGCATAGCGCGCATGAAACCCCGCGGCCTGCCCGCGCTTTTCACTTGCCGGCCGAGTTCCCGCATAGATATCCGACCGCTACGTTCGGCGACCTCCTCGACTTTGCGGGCAAGGATCTTTTTCAATATGTCCGGAGTATCGTTCACTGAAATCAACCGCGCGGATACTGATAATCAACTTGCTTCTTGTGACATCCGAATCAACGACTCGAGTGTGCGCTGCGCCGCGCCGGACACTAACACGTCGCCAGCCATCGCCACGCCCGCTTTGAGGTTGTCTACCAAGCCAGCCACATAAATCGCCGCACCCGCGTTCATGGCTACGATATCCAGCGCCGGCCCTGATTTGCCGGCAAATACGTTACGGATCATCTGCAGGCTCTCACCAGCATTGCCGACAACAATGTCGGCTACATTGCCTGGCGTCAGGCCAAAGTCTTCCGGTGCAATGATATAGCTGGTAATTGTCCCTGCTTTTAGCTCTACAACTCGTGTATTGGCACCGATACTGATTTCATCCAATCCATCCTCGGCATGGACCACCAGCACATGTTCGCTACCCAACTGTTCCAGCACCTGCGCCAAAGGCTCGAGCCACTGCGCGCTGAATACACCAAGCACCTGGTTCGGGGCATTGGCGGGATTGGTGAGTGGCCCCAGCAGATTGAATATCGTCCTGATTCCCATCTCCTTACGGGGACCGATGGCGTGTTTCATAGCGCTGTGATGCTTGGGTGCAAACAAGAATCCCACGCCCACTTGTGCAATACAGCGAGACACCTGCTGCGGTTCCAGATCCAGGTTAACACCGGCCGCTTCCAACACGTCGGCGCTACCGCAGCTGCTGGACACTGACCGGTTACCGTGTTTGGCAACCTTCGCGCCGGCGGCAGCGGCAACCATGGCACTGGCGGTGGAAATGTTAAAGGTATGGGTGCCGTCACCGCCGGTCCCGCAGGTATCCACCAAATGGGGGCCAGACACTTGCACTTGAGTAGCCAAGCGGCGCATTACCCGGGCGGCCGAAGTAATTTCATCCACGGTTTCGCCTTTCATGCGCAATCCCACCAGGAACCCACCGATCTGAGCCGGAGTTGCGTTGCCAGTCATAATGGCCTGCATCACTTCCTGCATCTCTGCGGACGTAAGATCCTTTCCCTCGGTTACCGCCTGGATCGCTGCTGACATGTCCATATTCGTTACCCCATTGCAATCGGTTACTAAATTCGGTAGCGGGTCAATTTGACAGTATGTAACACGGTGCTGGAGAGAGGGGAGGAATACCCCTCGCTTTGCAGTAATCGAAACTGGCCCTCTATTCCAAGTTCCGGTCTACAGTCTTTGCGACTCATCCGCCATATTCTAAAAAATTCTTTAAAAGGGCGTGCCCATGTTGTGTCAATATAGATTCCGGATGAAATTGCACTCCCTCTACCGGATACTCCCGGTGTCGCACCCCCATGATCTCATCGGTTTCGCTGTTACCATTCTTGGTCCAGGCCGTAACTTCGAGGCACTTAGGAATCAGATCTTTATCGATCACCAGCGAATGATAGCGGGTGGCCTCAAAAGGATCATCGAGCCCGCGGAACACGCCCATATTTTCGTGGTGAATCATAGAGGTCTTGCCGTGCATGATGCGGTCGGCATGTACTATTTTGCCTCCAAAGGCCTGGCCGATGCCTTGATGGCCCAGACATACCCCCAGTATTGGAGTCTTTCCCGCAAAGTACTTAATGACTTCAACCGAAATGCCTGCCTCATTGGGTGTACACGGGCCTGGAGAGATTACGATGTGAGAAGGCCCCATTTGCTCTATATCGCTGATTGATATTTGATCATTACGTATTACATGCACGTCAGCACCCAACTCTCCCAGGTATTGCACCAGGTTGTAGGTAAACGAATCGTAATTATCGATCATCAGTAACATGATGTGCCCAATGCACTTCTATGCGGTGAATTATTTCCAATTACAGACTTAGCACCCACACCGCCAACAGGAAATCGAAGGGTGGCTCATAATACCATGCCGCCCTGTATAGAGAACGAGGAAAATAGTAACTTTGGTTTTAATATTTCGTTGTGGGACCGGGCGTTCGGTACGTATTAGACCAAACCGTCGATAGGACATGAAATCAGGATGCACAGCGTTAAGTCCGGCAACTTCCTAGGCTTGCGGGAATTCGAGGGCTCGAACGGGTATTGACGCGGTGGTTGTTGTGCATGCCTTTTATTACCACCGTACGCAGTTAAGCAATAAACCAGCGGACAAAAAAAAGGCTGCTCAAGTAAAGCAGCCCGGCAATAATCTACGATCTCATCCAGTTAACCGGCCCGCGCCCATATATTCGATATATTCTCGCTATTACCCTCACCCACGATATCCTTCAGTGGCACGGGTTTGCCGATCCCGTAACCCTGGGCATAGTCTATGCCCATGTCGCGCAGGGCATTGAAAATGGAATCGTTCTCGACAAATTCTGCAATAGTCCTTTTACCTAACCGATGTCCGACATTGTTGATTGCTTCCACCATCGCACAATCCGCGTCATCATCCAACATGTCTTTAACAAAACTGCCGTCTATTTTTAGATTATCAACAGGCAGGTTCTTAAGATAGGCAAAAGAAGATAGTCCGCTTCCAAAATCGTCCAGCGATATTTGGCAGCCAAGTTCCCTAAGAGAATCAATCAGCACTCGAGCCCTATTCAAGTTTGTGATGGCTGCTGTCTCCGTAATCTCGAAGACAATCATGTCAGCCGGTACACCGAAACATGATAATTGCTGAGTAATATATTCTAAAAGATGTTCGTCCGTTAACGATGCGCCGGATAAATTTATGCTTAGCATAGTTGAATCGATTTCGATCAAGGCCTGATAGGACTGAAACGCCGCCTTGATTACCCACCTATCGATATTATGCATTAGATTGAAGCGTTCCGCGGCAGGCAAAAAAGCCATTGGCGGGATCAGCTTGCCATCTTCATCTAACATACGGATGAGCACCTCATAATGTCTTGGATGCTTCGCCTGCTTGGACAACGGTACGATAGGCTGATAGTGCAGTTCGAAACGGTTTTCATCAAGGGCGTGCGTGATAAGACTGACGAATTGCATCTCATCCCGGCGCTTATCGATTTCTTCCGCATTGTGCTCATATACATGGACACGATTCCCGCCAAGATCCTTGGCCTGGCAGCAGGCACTATCAACGGCAGAGAGAAGATCAATGGTGGAACCGCTTTCGCGGCTAAGGCCTATTATTCCAATACTTGCGGATACGGCAAAGGTGGAGTCTTTCCAGATGAAGCGAAAGTTTTCCAGCGATTGCAGGATCTTTCCCGCAATATGAATAGCATCGTTCGCTTTACAATCCCAGAGCAATATTGCAAATTCGTCGCTGCCAAACCGTGCAACGGTATCGTTCTTACGCACATCTTCCAAAAGAAAAGGTGTAATTTGTCGAAGTAACTCATCTCCTGCGATATGACCGTGTATATCGTTTACGACCCTGAACTGGTCTAAATTAAGAAACAAAAGGGCATGTTGTTGTTCGTTTTGGTGGACGCTTTCCCTGGCGGTTTTAAGTTGTCTCTCGAACTCAATCCGGCTGGCCAGCCCTGTCAATGCGTCAGTACGAACCAGGTCTTCCAATTCGCGCGTCCGGCTTTGTACCTTTGTCTCAAGGTTGTCTGCGTAATTTTTGAGCTGTTCGTTAAGGTTTACATTCATGTGGTCAGCTAGTGCGAGCCGATCTAGATTACTGCTGACCTTGTAACCAAGAGCAACCATTAGCATTACGATGCCGATGATATTGCAAAGTATTAGAAAGCTGCTGTTGATGACGAGGAACGCTGACAGCAGAACACCCACTAAGATAGTAATCGTGTTACTCTGCAGGCCAACACAGTGGTTAGTTTTCAGAGTACAGTAATCGCAGCGGCGATACAGTTTGATTCCCCGGCGCCCTAAATAACAGTGGGGATTCCGGTAGTCCCGGCCCGCCTTGTCTTGTTTGGCCCGCATCTCAGATTCGATGCTTGCGGTTACTTTTTGCATAGTCGTTATCCTTACGTATTGATCGTCCCAAACAGGGTTTAGATCCTCCTTAATCAAGGCGCAAAAACCACATAGGAAAGCCCGCCTTAAGCACACTTATCGGCAAAACGTGACCGGGCTTGAGTTTGGATTCCCCGCGAGACGCGGGTCCTACGAGGGGGTAGGACCGGCCCCCGGCCGGGAAGGTTTGGGTTCCCCGCAGGACGCGGGTCCTACGAGGGCGGGGTAGGGCCGGCCCCTGGCCGGGAAGGTTTGGATTGTCCGCGAGGCGCGGGTTCTACGATGGCCGGTAGGGCCGGCCCCCAGCCTTTTTTATTCTTCGTGATCCAACCCGGCTCCAGCCATAGCCACGGCCCGGAAAATGGCTCGGCCCTTATTCATGGTCTCTTCCCACTCATTTGCAGGCACGGAATCAGCCACTACACCGGCTCCCGCCTGAATATGCAGATTGCCATCCTTGATTACGGCGGTACGAATGGCGATCGCGGTATCCATATTGCCCGACCAGCTCAGATACCCCACCGCGCCGCCATAGATGCCTCGTTTTACCGGCTCGAGTTCGTCGATGATCTCCATGGCACGGATCTTGGGGGCTCCGCTCAAAGTGCCGGCGGGAAAGGTTGCCCGCAATACATCGATGACATTCATTCCGGAACGGATTCGCCCCGTGACGTTAGAGACAATATGCATAACATGGGAGTAGCGCTCTACTAACATTTTTTCCGTTAACGTCACGGTACCGGTTTCGCTGACCCGCCCTACATCATTACGACCCAGATCAATCAGCATTAAATGCTCGGCTCGTTCTTTTGGGTCCGCCAGCAACTCCTCCTCGAAGGCAAGATCCTGAGCCTCATTATCACCACGTGGCCTGGTGCCGGCGATAGGCCGCACCGTTATGGTCCCTTCTTCGAGTCGTACCAGGATCTCCGGTGAGGAACCAACAATATGAAAGTCACCTAGATTAAAGAAGTACATGTAGGGAGATGGGTTGAGGTTGCGCAGCGCCCTGTATAGATCCAGCGGTGGCGCCGGATAGGGTATAGACAGGCGCTGGGATAACACCACCTGCATTACATCACCCTCCACGATATATTCCTTGATACGTTCTACGGCAGATTCAAAGTCACTACGGCTGAAGCTTGACCTGAAATCGGCTTCCGAGACACAGTAGGGGGTATGGGTAGTCCGGTATTTAGGATTCGAGTCCCGCAACCGGTTGACCAATAGGTCGAGACGATCCTGCGTGCGTTTCCAAGCATGTTCCTGGCCCGGATTTGCATGCACGACTACCAGGATTTTGCCGGCAAGATTATCGAACACCACTAATTCATCGGACACCATGAGGACGATATCCGGGGTATTCAAATCATCAGGCTTTTCCGCCGCCCCGAGACGCTGCTCTATATAACGCACCACGTCGTAGCCAAAGTAGCCAACCAGCCCGCCGGTAAACCGTGGCAATCCCGGCACCTCAGGTACGCGGTAACGCCCCTGGAAATCGGTAATCCACTCCAATGGGTCTTCTACTATGACCTGCTCCCCAACCGTACCATCTTCGGTCACGGTAACTTCGTTACCCGACACCCTGATCACCGTCCGACATGGCAGACCGATAATAGAGTAACGGCCCCATTTCTCCCCACCATGCACGGATTCCAATAAATAAGAATGGCTACTATTAGCCAGTTTAAGATAGGTACTTAACGGGGTATCGAGGTCCGCCAGGACCTCACGCACCACGGGAATTCGGTTATAGCCCGCGGCAACCAGCCCATGAAATTGTTCCGGGGTCATCGCCTGCCTATGCGGGCATACAATGCGTTTGTCTCGCTGGTGAATCTCATTCTCTTCAGGCTGCCTGCTCCAATATCGTCCGAATCTCCGCCAAAGAATCAATTACGGCATCAGGCTGGGCATCTCTTATATCCTGCCCATGGTTATAACCATAACTTACGCAAACAATTTGAAACCCGGCCGCACGAGCTGCATTAACATCATTCACTGAGTCGCCAACCATGAGGGCGCGGGTCGGCTCTACCTGAAAGTGTTCAGCCGCGTACAATAACGGCGCCGGATCGGGTTTCTTCTTGGCCAGAGTATCACCACTGATTACCAGGGAAAAGTCCTCATAGATACCTAAGTCCTGTAATAGTGGTTCGGTAAAACAGGCCGCCTTGTTAGTTACGCTACCTAGGGAGATTCCCGTTCCCTTTAAATAATCCAGCCCTTCCAGCACACCGGGGTACAGATGGCTCCGCTGCGAGGTATTTTCGCGATACAATTCCATGAATACCGGCAGTGCCCGCCGATAAAGTTTTTCATCAGGCCGGCCATCCAATGCACCAACCAGACCCCTCTGCACCAGTCGTTCTACCCCATTTCCAACCCAATCGCGCACCTCAGCTTCATCACGTTCCGGTAACCCAAGCTGCCGCATCATGGCATTTACGCAATAGCTAAGATCCGGCACGCTATCTACCAGGGTGCCATCCACATCGATCAGGATCATTTCAGGTTTGCGGACCACCATTGGAATCTTATGAAGTCAAACGACGATAGTGGGAACTGGAATCCCAACCCTAGCCGGTAGCCTTGGCAATCTCTGCGCGCATGGCGTCAATGGTGGTCTTGTAATCGCCCGCCCCAAAGATTGCAGAGCCTGCTACAAAGGTATCGGCCCCTGCAGCGGCCACCTCGCCAA
>JAZFSS010000200.1:0-3322 GCA_036446275.1 Gammaproteobacteria bacterium
TTTTGATTCATCTTGGCGCCGAGAAAATTCGCCGGCATAGCCAATTCCGCCCCTAATTCCTGTGCCGAGTTCATGACGGCACGGGTTAACAATGCATCATCGGTCTGGGCGTCCCGGTAACGGTAAACCTTTTCCAAGCCTTCGGTAGCTAATCCGTCCAACTGGTCCCAATGGCGTCTCGGAATCGTTGTAAAACGATTTTCCTTATCCATCCCACCCAACAGTGCATATAAGCTAAGCCCCAACCGGAGTTGCCAGGGACGTCGCCGCGTATGCCGGTACACGGGTACCATGAAGGGTTGCAGCCGCACCAACTCGGGCGCGATTTGCAGCAAAAGAGAACGTTCCCGCAAGCACTCTCTCACCAACCCAAACTGCGCACTTTCCAAATAGCGTAATCCGCCGTGAATCAACTTACTGGAACGACTGGAAGTACCGGCAGCCAAACCGGCTTTCTCCAAGACTAGAACGGTATAGCCCTGGGCGGCTGCCCTTTGTGCTACACCAACCCCATGAATACCTCCACCGATAATACCTACATGGTAAGACCCGTCAGTCACCGAGCATTCCCCCTTGCGGCTTCATCTGGCGCAATAACTCGCCAACGGCGCCGGTTTCAATGAACCGGGCGCCGCGTTTCCCAAGCGCGTGCGCCAACTCGTGAGACTTCACATCGTAGAGAACCCACTGCCACGGCCCGGGCCAAAGGCTTCCTTTGCCAGGTAACTTCTTATAATTGCAAAACAGATATTCCGGATTCAATTCTTCGGCTTCTTCCCGGCACCTAGTGCTGCAACGGTCGAGCACCCAACCGATCCTCGGACCGGCGCGATTCCTCGCCACTTGAACCGCGTTGCGATCGAAGCAAATAATCACACAGCGAGACAGCACCGGCTGCAGAACTTCCAATACAAGGTCTACTACAACATCGGTTCCAAACCGCTCCAAGCTGGCGCGCTTTAACTCCACAAAGGCCTGTTTCCGGGGCCAATCGCCAAGCAGACCAACCACATCCTGTAGCGCGGGAATGCACACACCTTGAAATGTTTTTCCCAGCCGTTTGGTTTCGTTTATTTCGGTAACTGCGAGCTGCTGCCACTGCCGGTCCAAGGCGCAACCCGAGACCCCTGCCGTGCGCGTAAGATCGGCATCGTGCAACAAGAACGGAACGCCGTCGGCGCTTAATTGAATATCGAATTCCACCCAGTCGACGCCTTCTTCAAAGGCTGCTTTGAGCGCTTGCAGGGAGTTTTCCGGGTAACGCAGGGCGTAGCCACGATGAGCCACCAGGACAGGCATGGGGCCAGAACCGTGGGTCGGGGGGGTCAAGGACCGCTCCTGGGATAGTGGCTGCTAACACAATCCTGGAATACCGTACTCCATGGCATCGACGCAGGCCCGTTGAGACGACCCACAATATCAATATAACTATTTGTTATTAATAACATTATTATGATAAACCGGTGGCGCTATCTTGCTTGACAAAGTGTAGTTTAGACACTAAATTGTTCGTGTATATTTTACACGAACAGGGGCCTATGAAGACACGTGATCATTCCCATCCCGAGGTAGGCACCGGTGCCATTGGCACAAATGTGGTGATCTTCACGCTGCGGGATAGACGTTTATATCTGTTGCTGGTCAACAGAGCAAACAACACTGTACAGCCTGAGTGGGCACTACCGGGCGGCCCGTTGCGACTGGGTGAGGATATCGAGCAAAGTGCACGGCAGCAATTGGAGCAGGAAGCCGGAGTAACCGGGGTATATCTTGAACAATTGTATACCTTGAGTGGCGGTCAACATCGATCCGAACAATGGGGCATTACGGTGGCCCATTATGCCCTCTTTCCACTGCACGAACTGGGCGCTGAACAAACCAATAATGGTGACGCCGTAGGCTGGTTCCAATTGGACCAACTACCCCGTTTGCGCGGCAATGACCGGCAAATCGTAACCATGGCCCATGCACGGCTGGCAGCAAAGCTGGAATATTCCACCATCGCACTCCAGTTCTTGCCGGAACAGTTTACGTTGCGGGAGCTCCAAGAAGTATACGAAACCATATTGGATCAGACATTCGATAAGCGGAATTTTATAAAATCTGTGCTGGCTAACAATTTCATTGAAGAAACCGGGGAAAAGCACAGGAACGGAGCCCATCGCCCAGCCAGGTTGTATCGTATGAAATCCCCCGGGAAAGTGGAATTCACAAAGTGGTCAGTCACCAAAAAGGTATTAGTGCGCAGGGCATCGTGAGTTAGCGTACTTATTGGGATGCGAGGAGATTGCCAATGACAACACAAATCATCGTACCGGCCAAATGGGACACCGAGTTATCCCATGCGCTGTCGGTAAACCAACACAGGCCGGTCTATACGGCCGGACAACGGCAGGAATTGGTTGCCCGTATCAAGCGATTGTTGCGTGAGCAGGATGCGGTGCTGGTTGCTCATTACTATACCGATCCCGATATTCAACGGATCGCCGACGAAACCGGCGGCCACGTGGCCGACTCCCTGGATATGGCGGAGTTTGGCCACGAGCATGAAGCCAGTACTTTGGTGGTAGCGGGGGTCCGGTTTATGGGAGAGACCGCGAAGATACTGAATCCTGAAAAGCGCGTGCTGATGCCGACCCTGGAAGCCAACTGTTCGTTGGATTTGAGCTGCCCGGCGGAGCGGTTTGCGGCCTTTTGTGACCAACACCCCGATCGCACAGTGGTGGTATATGCAAACACCAGCGCCGAGGTAAAGGCCCGGGCCGACTGGGTGGTTACTTCGGGGATCGCCCTGGAAATTGTCACTCACCTTAAGGAGCAGGGCAAAAAGATCCTTTGGGCCCCGGACCGATATTTGGGAAGTTACGTAAAAGAAATGTCGGGGGCGAACATGCTGCTGTGGCAGGGGGCATGTGTAGTGCATGAGGCCTTCAAGGCGGAAGGTCTTGATAAACTACGGGAACAATACCCAGACGCGGCGATCCTGGTACACCCTGAATCACCACCGGCAGTGATTGCCCTGGCCGACGTCGTCGGTTCCACCACTCGTTTAATACACGCTGCCAGAGAGCTTCCCAACCAAACCTTCATCGTGGCAACCGATAAAGGTATTTTCTATAAAATGAAACAGGCGGCCCCAGGAAAAACCTTCCTCGAAGCCCCCAGTGCGGGAATTGGCGCAACTTGCCAAAGCTGCGCACATTGTCCGTGGATGGAAATGAATCATCTGGGCAATTTGGCCACGATACTGGAAACCGGTGCAAACGAGATTCACGTAGCGCCTGATGTTCGGGAAAAGGCGTTGCGTGCTACCGAGCGTATG
>JAZFSS010000201.1:0-6493 GCA_036446275.1 Gammaproteobacteria bacterium
CCTTGGTAAACTCCAACATTTTTCGCGCACCCTTTGCGTCCAGCGTCACGGACACCATAGGGCTTCCCGTCTCTTGGTCAAATCCGGAACGAGCATTGACGATCTGATTGCCGGTTGCAATTATACTATTTCTCAGCAACACTTTTGACCCTTTTCTATTTTTATATAGCTTAAAACCAGCAGGAACCCGGCCGCTATCAATCACATCCTGCACATTGTGTTTAAAGTCTGCCGCACGATATTCCAATGTCGCGGTGGCGCCTAATATCCGTTTGGCTCTCGCCGTATCTTGTACGCCGGGAAGCTGCACTACAATCCGGCTTTGCCCTTGTTGTTGAATAATTGGCTCCGCTACACCCAATTCATTTACACGGTTGCGTAAAGAGGTCAAATTCTGTTTTATTGCAAACTCACGGATATCCCTCTTTTCCTGTTCGCTTAGCGTAATAATAAGCTGCAGGGTATCCCCCACGTCGCGCTCTGTCACAACAAGAGTTGGATATTCCTTGCGTATCAACGTATGGGCCTGATCTCGTATGTCCGATGTTTTTGCTTCCACCACGACACCTTCGCGTGACTTTCGCAGGCCGGAATAACGAATCTTGGCCTTACGCAGCAACCCGCGAATATCACCTCGGTATCGCTGATTAGCCTGTTCTACAACCGCGTTCATATCCACTTCCATAAGGAAGTGCACACCACCACGCAGATCCAGCCCAAGATACATTGGCAAAGCATTGATCGCCTGCAACCAGGCGGGTGTACTCGCTGCCAAATTGACGGCGACGATGTAGTCGTCTCCCAGCTTACCCGCGACACTGTCCCTGGCCTGCAACTGCACCTCCGTATCATTGAAACGCACCAGTAACCGGGACTCAGACAGCTCCAGTGATTTATAGGCGGTCCCAGCCTCCTGCAAGATAACCCTGACACGCTGCTTAACTGTATCGTCCAGCGCTTTGCCGCGGATACCGGAAATCTGGACAGCCGGATCGTTCCCATACAAATTTGGCAGCGCATAGATTCCACCTACCACAACCACAAACAGGATAAGCAGGTACTTCCAGAGTGGGTATTCGTTGATCATGGTGGTACTGACCTGCGGCTATAGGCCTTTCATAGTCCCCTTCGGCATTAGTGTCGCGACAGATTGCTTCTGGATCTTAACTTCGACACCATCGGCTACCTGAAGCACGATAAAATTGTCACCCACCTGGGTAATCTTACCCAGCAGACCACCGCTGGTAACCACTTCATCGCCCTTTGCCAGGTTCGCAACCATATTCTTTTGTTCTTTAGCACGCTTGGACTGAGGCCTGATTAGCAAAAAATAGAACACCACGAAGATCAGAATCAACGGCAGAAAACTCACCAAAGGATTCGACGGTGTCGCAGGTGCAGCCTGAGCCCATGCGTCAGAGATTAGAAATTGCATAGTTTGTCCTTCATAAATTAGTTTGCCAGTGGCAAATTTTAACTAACTCAACACCCCGGAAAGGCAGCAATAAGCCGCCACCGCCGCGTATTATGACACAGCCCACTCAGTTTGGTCTCGCGTGGCATAAAAATCCGTAACAAAAAGATTCAATTCTCCGCGTTCAATAGCGACACGTAACCCAGCCATGAGTTCTTGGTAATAGTGAAGATTGTGGATTGTGTTAAGCCTGGCCCCCAGAATCTCATTGCAACGGTCTAAATGATGCAGGTACGCACGGCTGTAACGACGGCAAGTGTAACATGCGCACCGGTCATCCACAGAACGCAGGTCATCGCGATAGCGGCTATTGCGGATCCGGATTACCCCCGAGCGTACGAACAAGTGCCCGTTGCGAGCATTACGGGTCGGTAGCACGCAATCGAACATGTCTATACCAAGGCGCACCGCCTCCACAATGTCCTCCGGCCGCCCGACCCCCATCAGATACCGGGGTTTCTCCTGGGGGAATAACGGCGCTGTTTCGGAGAGGATTCTCGCACGCTGTTCCACCGGCTCACCGACAGAGAGCCCTCCCACGGCATAGCCTTCGAAGCCTATTTTAAGCAAGCCCTCTAGAGATGCGGCGCGCAGTGCCGGGAACATGCCACCTTGCACGATGCCGAATAATGCAGCAGGATTATCGCCATGGGCCTCAGCGCTACGTTGCGCCCAACGCAACGACAGCTCCATGGATGATCGGGCGTGCTCCTCGGTGGCGGGATATGGCGTACATTCATCAAATACCATCACGATATCGGCACCCAGTTGCCGTTGAATTTGCATGGAGTGTTCGGGGCTCAAAACCACTGGATCGCCATTTAGCGGGGAACGAAACTCCACTCCTTGCTCGGTAATCTTGCGTAGCTTCCCCAAGCTGTACACTTGGAAACCGCCTGAATCCGTCAAGATAGGACCTTCCCATTGCATAAAATTATGCAGACCGCCGTGGTCGGAGATGATCTTAGCGCCGGGGCGCAACATTAGATGAAACGTATTACCGAGTACGATCTGCGTGCCATTGGCTACTAGCTCTTCCGGTGTCATGGCCTTGACCGTTCCATAGGTCCCTACCGGCATGAACGCCGGGGTATCCACCAAGCCACGATCGAATTTCAGCTGACCACGGCGTGCGGCGCCGTCTGTTTTTAGCAGCTCAAATTTCATCCGTATACGAACATCGCATCGCCATAACTATAAAATCGGTAACCGGCTTCAATTGCATGCTGATAGGCCTTTATCACTGGGTTATAACCGCCAAAGGCGCAAACCAGCATTAACAGCGTCGATTCCGGCAAATGAAAATTGGTAAGTAGCGCATCTATAACCCGAAACCGGTAACCTGGCACAATAAATAAGCTTGTGTCTCCCTGGTATGGCTCGATCTCACCGCGCTGTGCAGCGGCTTCCAAGGCGCGTACCACGGTTGTGCCTACGGCCACCACACGCCTTCCTTCGTTGCGGGCCTGCCGGACTTGCGTACACACTTCCGAGCCGACCTCCAGGTATTCCGGATGCATACGATGATCTTCCAACTGCTCCACCTTGACAGGCTGGAATGTTCCCGCCCCCACATGCAAGGTGATAAACCCAATCTCAACACCCTGCGCTGCCAGGTTTTCCAATAACTCGTCATCAAAATGCAAACCGGCCGTAGGCGCCGCCACTGCACCCGGAACACGAGCGTATACAGTCTGATAACGCTGCCGATCACCTTCCGTGTCATGTCGTGAGATATAGGGTGGCAGCGGAACATGACCGTGGGTTTCCAGCACTTCCAACACCGGCGGCGAATCTACAAACCGCAGCACAAACAAGTCATCCCGACGAGCTTCGACTTGAACAATAATATTTTTATCTAACCGTAAACGCGCGCCTGGTAACGGCGCCTTGTTCGCGCGCACGTGGGCTAGTACAAGATCGCTACCCTCAACGCGTTCCACTAAAACTTCTACCTTACCGCCAGTTTCTTTCGTGCCGAACAACCGCGCGGGAATCACCCGCGTGTCATTCAATATCAGCAGGTCCCCGGAACACAGTAATTGGGAGAGATCTTTAAATGTCCGGTCCGCAACGGTACCGCTGACACGATCCAGGCAAAGCAATCGACTGGCGCTACGGGAACGGGACGGCTGCTGGGCAATGCGATCTGGCGGTAGGTCGTAGTCAAAATCGCTACGTTGCATGGCAGCGCATGGTAGCATAACGATCACCTTTCAATAATCACATTCCGGCTCTTCCCGAGGCCGCGGGTTGAACCGCATGCCGGCCAAACTAGTAGCTTTAATGAGCGAGTCTGTTTCATTATGCAGGCCAAGGTGGATGATTTATACTGGCCGCCGTTATGCCGAGGTGGCGAAACTGGTAGACGCGCCAGACTCAAAATCTGGTGGGGGTAACCTCGTGAGAGTTCGAGTCTCTCTCTCGGCACCAATCTTTTAACCAACGCCCTACCAGTTTTTCTAGCAAGCCGGCCCTGGCACTGAATTACGAGTGCGGCGATCCATTAGGCGGCGTCCCCAAGAGGGGCACAGGGGGACCGGCATCACAACCCCCCGGCTTACCAAGAATCAAGACGGTAAGGTGAAGGTAACCTATTGATTTATAAAATATCGTTGGGAAAAATAGATAGCTTAACCGTTACGATTGTGATTCCGATTAGCACCCCTAGTCTCTGAAAAATGGTGAAACTGGCATGGTTCATGCTGATTATTGAGAGAGATTGACCAAATAAGGCTGGGGCCGCATCCTACCGGCCCGGACTACCGTCCCAGGAAGAGTTTTATGGAAGGTACACGTTTCACCTTAGAGGTTCGGCCCAATCTTCCAGACCAGCTGGCCCGGCTGGCGGAATTGGCGGAAGACCTGTTGTATACCTGGGACCGCGGAGTTCGTGGCCTGTTTTACCGCCTGGATCGGCAACTTTGGGAAAACTGCGGACATAGCCCCAAGGTGTTTTTACGCCGTGTTGCCCAAGAACGTCTGGATGATGCCGTGCGGGACCGGGTATACATGGAAGATTTCACCCGCGTACTAACTACCTACGATAACTATCTGCAGGCACAGCCTCTCTCCGACATCACAAAACTTCTGGACCATGATAAAGATCTGGTCGCCTATTTCTGCGCTGAGTTTGGTTTCCATGAAAGCCTGCCCATCTACTCAGGAGGACTGGGAATCCTGGCTGGAGATCATTGTAAAGCTGCCAGCGATTTAGGAATCCCTTTCGTAGCCATTGGGATGTTGTACCGGCAAGGTTACTTTAATCAGACCATTGACGGCCATGGTAACCAGATAGCGCACTATACCCCGACTGATTTCAATGACCTTCCCATCACACCCGCATTGGACAGCGCGGGTGAGGAACTCCATGTCGCCGTTCAACTCAAAGATCGCGAGGTATCACTTAAAGTATGGCAGGCAAAGGCGGGGCATATAGCAGTTTATTTACTGGACAGCGATCTTCCTGCAAATAATCCCGAGGACCGGGCGATTACCTACCAACTCTATGGCGGCGACAAAAATACACGCATTCAACAGGAACTAGTGCTGGGTTTCGGCGGTGTCCGGGCGTTGCGGGCCCTGGGCCTGAAGCCAACCGTTTGGCATATCAATGAAGGCCACGCCGCTTTTCAAATTCTGGAACGGTGCCGTGAATATGTGGAAGACCAGGGCATGGACTTTGCCAGCGCACTGGAGTTGGTAGCTGCCGCCACTGTGTTTACCACGCATACGCCGGTGCCGGCAGGACATGACATCTTTGATCATGATCTGACCATTTCCTACTTCGAAAACTACGTTGGGAAATTGGGCATTGATATGAACACCTTTCTCGAGCTGGGCTCCAGCCCGGAAAACCAGGGTGGATTCAATCAAACCTCACTGGGTCTGAGAGGATCACGATTCCATAATGGTGTGAGCCGCATTCATGGGCGCGTCGCCTCGCAAATGGCCGGTTATATCTGGCCACAGATTCCCCACGACGAAAACCCTTTGGGTTATGTCACTAACGGTGTACACGGGCCGACATTTCTGGCTCGAGAATGGGTAAATCTTTACGATATGCGCTTTGGCAGGGAGTGGCGCAACGAACTACACAATGAAGAGTACTGGGAACGTATCGATGAAATTCCCGATCACAGTTATTGGAGCCTGCGCCAATCACTGAAAAGTGAGTTAATGGAAGACGTAAGGCAGCGCGCGGTACTTCAGCACCGAAGCAACAATTGCAGCGACGGGCAAATCGAACGGCTTACCCGCTACTTATCTCCCCATGAAACTGATATTCTCACGATCGGTTTCGCGCGGCGTTTCGCGACCTACAAGCGGGCCACCCTGTTATTCTCAGACCCTACCAGACTTATTCGTCTACTAAATAACCCCGAACGGCCTGTTTTAATCTTGTTCGCAGGTAAGGCACATCCCAATGACCTGCCGGGCCAAGAGTTGATCCGTGTCATTCATGAGTTTTCCCGTAAACCGGAATTTGAGGGCAAGCTAATCCTATTGCAGGACTACGACATGTCCTTGGCCCGCCGCCTGGTAAGCGGCGTGGACGTCTGGCTAAATACCCCTGAATACCCAATGGAGGCAAGCGGCACCTCAGGGCAAAAAGCGGGTATGAATGGCGTTATAAACCTAAGCGTTCTGGATGGCTGGTGGGGCGAGGGATACAACGGAGAAAACGGTTGGGCTATCGCACCCCAAAGCACCAATTACGACCCAGCTTACCGCAACGAGGAGGAAGCAAAGGAACTGCTGGATATTCTTGAGCATCAAGTTATCCCATTGTACTACGACCGCAATGGCCATGGCTTCTCGGAAAAGTGGGTGCAAATGTCCAAAGCGTCTATGAAGTCTACGCTACCCCGGTTTAATGCCCAACGAATGGTGATGGACTACATTCGTGACTACTACGGCCCCGCCATTAACCAAAGCCGGGCACTAGAACAAAATAATTGTGAGGGGGCCAAGCAACTCGCCAACTGGAAGGAAAAGGTGATGCGCGCCTGGCCGGAG
>JAZFSS010000202.1:0-5442 GCA_036446275.1 Gammaproteobacteria bacterium
TCAAGACGATGCTGTTTTTCCAGCCTCTTGCGGATGCGTTGGCGTTTGATCCCGGATAAATAGTCGACAAACAATTTTCCGTTCAAGTGATCGATTTCGTGCTGGATACAGACCGCAAGTAATCCATTTGTCTCTAGCTCAAACGACTTACCATTACGGTCCAGCGCCCGTACTTTAATGTACTCGGCACGGGACACTAGTTCATAGACCCCAGGCACGGACAGGCAGCCTTCTTCCATCTCCTCTTCACCGCGTTGTTCCACAATTTCGGGGTTTATAAAACACATGGGTTGATCCTTGTCTTCAGAAATATCCACCACCAGCACCCGCTTGGCGACATTCACCTGGGTAGCGGCCAAGCCGATCCCAGGGGCCGCATACATGGTCTCAAACATGTCATCTACCAGTTGGCGGATACTCTCATCGATCTGAACCACGGGCTTCGCCTGATTGCGCAAGCGTGGATCTGGAAATTCTAGTACCGTCAACAAGCTCATGTGACACCTATCACATCTTACATGGGATAAATCCGGTATATTGCCATTACGGTAATACGGGAAGGGCTGGGGTGGTTTCCACACTTTGTACCATGGGGGTTTTCCGCTACACTCTTACGGCTAGGGAGGTAACCAGCCCGTTATACCGTAACAGCATAGGAACCGCTATGACAATCCGAAAGCTTATTGTTCTGATACTGGCGGCGCTGGTTATTTGTGACGCCGCCGCCGAGCCGGTTGCCCTGAACCCCAATCACCCCCAGCGACATGTGGTGACCGAGGGGGACACTTTATGGGATATCTCTGCACGCTTCCTGCGTGACCCCTGGTTGTGGCCGGAGGTATGGCATGCGAATCCGCAGATTTCGAACCCGCACCTTATCTACCCGGGAGATACGATCTCACTGATATATGTAGACGGTAAACCACAACTAAGGCTGAATCGCGGCGGCATTAGTTCGGCCCATACTGATCTACCAGTAGTGAAGCTCTCGCCCGGTATCCGCGCGGAAAAGTTGGATCGAACCGTGCCGACTATCCCCCGCGACGCAGTTCAGCAGTTTCTCACCGTGCCTTTGGTGGTTGGCAAAAAAGAGTTGGCACGGCTGCCTTATATCGTCGCAAGTGCCGGCGAGCATCTGGTAACCGGAGCGGGCGACCGCGTCTATGTGCGCTCCATTACGAAACAGGAAACCAAAAAGTTCAATGTATTCCGTCCCGGCGGTGCGTTTCGTGATCCGGATAGCCGGGAGATTCTGGGTTACGAGGCTGTTTATGTAGGCGATGCCACTGTACAGAGTTACGGCGATCCCGCCACGCTATTGTTGACTCGAACCACTATGGAAGCCGGAATCGGCGACCGTTTACGACCGGTAGAGATCAGAGACAATCCCCTCAACTTTTTGCCCCATGCGCCAGAACAGCCGGTGGAGGGGCACATCATTTCCGTGGTGGGCGGCGTCAGTCAAATTGGCAGCTATCAAGTTGTGGTACTGAACCGCGGTACCCGAGAGGGAATGGAAATAGGCCACGTGCTTACCATTTACCAGACCGGCAGAACCATCGTCGATCAGGTTAAGAAAAAAATTAACGCCAAAGTAAAATTGCCCGATGAAGAGGCAGGCCTATTGATGGTGTTTCGCACCTTCGATAAGGTCAGTTATGCGCTGGTAATGGAAGCAGCGCGACCGATACACGTGCTGGACTTGGTGCGCAACCCGACCTAGCAAAGGCAAAAATCGTCCAAGCACAGATAAAAACATAGCTTTTTCGAGCCTTTCCGCGCCGGGATCAGGGTGTCCCGGCAGAGTAATCCACATGGAGGAGGAGCCGATAGTGAACCCGCCAGAATCAGAACCACCAGCCTGCGCCAATGAACTGGGCCCGGAAGAGTTACGCTTCTGGTTCGCCTTATGGCGCACTCCCGGCGTTGGCTCTGCTACTTTTCGCCGGCTATTGGATTGCTTTGGCAGTCCTCGGGAAGTTTTTGCGAGTTCCGCTGCAAGCCTGCAACGTGCTGGTCTCGGCAGCATAACCTGCAGCTATTTGAGAGACCCTGACTGGAGAGGCGCGGACCAAGATATCCAGTGGTTGGAGGCGCCGCGACATCACGTAATACTGGAGCATAGCCCGAGATATCCGGTACTGCTCAAGGAGATCCAAAATCCTCCACCGATACTGTTTGTAAACGGCAATCCGAACCTTTTAGGCCGGCACCAGCTGGCTATGGTAGGCAGTCGTAATCCAACGCCGGCCGGCAGCCGTACGGCCCTTGAGTTCGCCCGCTATTTAGGCTCCGCCGGCTTACTGATCACCAGCGGACTTGCAGCGGGCATCGACACTGCTTGTCACCATGGCGCATTACAAGGTGGTGGCACGACAATCGCGGTGATGGGAACAGGCCCGGATCAAACCTATCCGGCCTCTAATCGGGAGTTAGCGGAAGAGATTGCAGCAGTAGGCGCGCTGGTATCGGAGTTTCCAGTGGGAGCCGGCCCGCGTCCGGAGCATTTTCCCCAGCGCAACCGGATTATCAGCGGCCTCAGTCTCGGCACGTTAGTGGTTGAAGCGGCATCCCGCTCCGGTTCTCTGATCACCGCTTATCATGCGCTGGAGCAAGGCCGCGAGGTATTTGCCATTCCAGGCTCGATCCATAACCCCCTTGCGCGAGGTTGTCACGGTTTGATTCACCAGGGCGCAAAACTGGTGGAAACCGCGGCGGATGTGTTGGAAGAATTAGGTTCCCTAACCGGAACAGTCGCCGAACCGAAACCAGCAAGCAAACAAGAGTGCTTGCCGCCACTGGATGAGGAATACGCTCAACTGCTTGAATGCATTGGGTTCGAGTCAACAGCCATTGATCAATTAGTAGAGCTCAGCGGATTGACGCCAGAAGCGGTTTCCTCCATGCTCCTGATCCTAGAGCTACAGGGGTATGTCGCCTCTAGTCCGGGTGGACTGTATAGCCGGATTGAGCAAGAGGGCCTGAAATGAAAGAAAATGTTCTCGATGTGCTGATGTATTTGTTTGAGAACTATTACATGGACGAGGAAGACGAAGTTCGACCAGACCAGGAATACCTGCGCGTGGAACTGCGGAAAGCCGGCTTTCCTAACGCCGAAATACAAAAGGCTTTTGAATGGCTGGAGGCACTAGCCGCGCATAGGGACGTGTCACCCCCAGTAACGCAGAAGAATCACTCGCTGCGCCTGTTCAGTGAAGGGGAGTGCGAAAAGTTGGACTTGGAATGCCGGGGCTTTCTGATGTTTTTAGAACAGGTAGGCATACTGAACTCGTCCGGGCGGGAGCTGGTCATTGATCGTGTCATGGCGCTTGGCACGAACTATATGGATATTGATCAACTAAAGTGGGTGATACTAATGGTGCTATTCAATAAGCCGGGGCAGGAAGCGGCCTATGCGTGGATGGAGGATTTGGTATTCGAACACATGGCAGGGTCCATTCACTAATCTGATTTGCTATACGACCCTTACTATAGATAATACAGAATAGAAACACTTTTTATTGGGTAATCCCTCGATCGTGCCTTAGTGTCGTCACTACGCCTCGCTTGCCATGGCGCCGCCATCGAGTGTAATTTTTCGCCAACATTGCCACCGGTACGTAGTATTTTCCCAAACGCGTATAAAACGGGCCTTGAAATAGTGAGATTAGAACCGCATTCTTTTGATCCATGAGCAAGAACCTAGTTATCGTTGAATCCCCGGCTAAGGCCAAGACAATCAAGAAGTATTTAGGCCCAGACTTTCACGTGCTTGCCTCCTACGGCCATGTGCGGGACTTGATTCCAAAAGAAGGCGCCGTTGACCCAGATCACGACTTTGCCATGAAGTATCAGGTCATCGAGAAAAATGCCCGCCATGTAGACGCAATCGCCGCGGCCCTGAAGAAGTCGGACGTCCTTTATCTCGCAACCGATCCGGACCGCGAGGGAGAAGCAATTTCCTGGCATTTGTATGAAATACTCCGGGATCGTAAGTTATTAAAGGATAAACCCGTACGTCGTATCGTGTTTCATGAAATCACCAAACGGGCGATCAATGAGGCGGTAGAGGATGCTCGCGACCTGTCCACAGATTTAATAAACGCACAGCAGGCGCGGCGCGCGCTGGATTATCTGGTTGGATTTAACCTTTCCCCGTTACTGTGGAAAAAGATCAGGCGTGGTCTGTCGGCCGGCAGGGTTCAGAGTCCGGCGCTACGCATGATCGCCGAGCGGGAGCATGAAATAGAACAGTTCAAATCCCGGGAATACTGGACTATTGAAGCGGATTTAGAAACAAAGCAACAGGCGTTTGTTGCAAAGCTGACCCACTATCAAAATAAAAAACTGAAGCAGTTTTCCGTCACCAAAACAGATACCGCCCACGCCATTGAGCAAGTACTAATAGCGACGGCGGGCGGCAAGCTGGTTGTTAAAGAAATTGAATCAAAACAACGTAAACGAAATCCATCGGCTCCTTTTACGACTTCTACGCTGCAACAAGAGGCCTCCCGAAAACTTGGCTTCTCCGCCAGCCGTACTATGCGTGTGGCACAGCAGCTTTACGAGGGAATGGATATCGGTGGCGAAACGGTTGGTCTGATTTCCTATATGAGGACCGACTCGGTAAATTTGGCCCAAGAAGCAGTAGAGGAAATTCGGGCCTTGATTAAGGAGCGGTATGGCGCCAATAACGTGCCGAAGCACGCGAGACAATTCAAGACCAAGGCCAAAAATGCCCAGGAAGCTCACGAGGCAATACGCCCAACCTCGGCAACACACCTTCCTACCGAAATTAAAGAGCACCTTAGCGTAGAACAATTTAAACTGTATGACCTGATTTGGAAGCGCACTTTGGCTTGCCAAATGATTCACGCCACCATCAATACGGTCAGCGTAGATCTGGCCTGTGGTGAAGGCAATATTTTCCGGTCCACTGGCTCGACGGTTGTGGACCCGGGTTTCATGGCGGTTTACCAGGAAGGCGTTGATGACGCGAAAACTGGTAGCGAGGAACGCCTTCTGCCACCCATGACGGCTGATGACACGGTCGCACTAAAACAAATCCGTTCGGAACAGCATTTTACGGAGCCACCGCCCCATTTCACTGAAGCCAGCTTGGTTAAAACCCTGGAGGAATACGGGATCGGTCGTCCGTCGACCTATGCATCTATCATTTCCACGCTGGTCGCCCGCGAGTATGTGACGCTCGAGAAACGGCGCTTCGGGCTCACTGATGTAGGCCATGTAGTCGCCAAGTTTCTTACCGAGCATTTCGCGCGTTATGTCGATTATGACTTCACCGCCAAGCTCGAAGATGAGCTGGACGCCGTATCTCGAGGTGAAAAGGAATGGATCCCGCTGATGAGAGAGTTCTGGGGACCTTTCAAAGAATTAGTGACCGATAAGGAGGAAAGCGTATCCCGCAGTGACGTAACAACG
>JAZFSS010000203.1:0-8453 GCA_036446275.1 Gammaproteobacteria bacterium
GTCTGACAGTAAACGATAATCTCCTTATCCGGCGTAACTCCGAGATCGGATAACATGGTGCGCAGTTCGGCTTGTTCTTTTAGTCTCATTTTTCGCCCATGGTCGATCGTGGTAACCCAATTCAGGTTTACCGCTCCGGGGATATGCCCGGCCCTTTGCGCACGTTTGTCTTGCCCGCTGAATTCGGCGGCTGACCTGGCGTCGATAATGGCAACCGAGGGTTTACCTAGTTGCTGCATGACATATTCCATGTCGACCCGTCCGCGGCTGCTGCAAGTTACCGAGCAACCACTGGCCGTAGGGTGCGCGGCTTGTTCGCTGGTGGGGTATCCCTCCGTAAGCCAGGAGCAAATGCCGCCATTCAAAAGGGAATAGTAGGGATGACGGATTACGTCCAATGTCCATAATAAGCGACTTGCCCAGCCGCCTCCCTCATCGTCATAAGCCACTACGTGCTGTGCAGGGGCAAGACCGATTTCCGAGAGCACCTCTGATAGTTGTTTCTCATCGGGGAGCGCACCTTCCTCAGGTTTCTGGTTCGCAGTCAGCAGTGTGCGGTCCAAATGCACGGCCCCCGGTACATGTACATCCTCATAGATCTCCATGGGACAAAGATCGACAACGAACAAACGCACATGCCCAAGGCATTGCTCCAGTTCCGCAGGCTCTACGATCAGAGGGAGTAATGGCTTCACGGTTTATCTCCAGAGATAGGCCTTCATTAATAGCTAAGAACGCCAGACTATATCTAACCAGGGGGATTCACCCCTTTCCAGCAAAGGCTGGTAGTGGCTCTAGTTTGTAACAGGCCGAATTTGTCGGCCCTACAACAAGACGCCAAACTGAGCCACCACCCAGAGGCTATGTTACTAGAAAATGCTCTACTAGCGATTAAAGCCCCTTAATCAGGAAACAATCGGCCTACAGACGACCTCTCTTTCCCGGTGATCACTGGCACGGATCGCTATGGCAACGATATGTTCCGCGGTGGGTCTGCTAAAACAAAACTGCCATTGGTTACCGTTGCATCCGTATCCGGTATCAAATTTGATCCTAGCCCTCTGCGCGTTTGTAGTCTCAAAAAAGTAATTTTTGCCACTATGGAAAATCGAAACCCCCCGCGCTTTGCAATACGCTTCCCGCAACGTCCAATAGCTAAAGAATCTCTCCATGAAGGCATCACCGTCTAGTTTATCCAGCTCCCTCTGTTCGGTCTCCGCGAACATCTTTCTTGCTACCGCTCTCGGATTTGCCCGCGCAGATATTCTTTCAGCGTCAACTCCACAATCAGCCGACAGGGTAACCAGGCATGCCACCAGCCCGTTAGTATGGGTCAGGTTAAATCGTAACGGCGGTACTTCGTTTGGCCCGGAAATCTCCGGACGCCCATATTGGTTGGAGGAGAACCGCCACTGTGCCGGATCTACGCCCGCATATTGGGAAAGGACACGACGTACCAGCGCGTGTGATACAAGATAGCTTTGCCGATCTGTCGCATAACGGAACCGGCTGTGTCGTTCGATTTCCTGGGGCGATAGCATGGACTTGTAACGCGCAAGCGTGCTTGTTTCCGTGATCGCCGCTGGTTCGGCAAACCATACATGGGCTTCGCGCCGTAAACTGTCTAGTAGACTAGAGTCAAATGCCACGCTATCTTCCTTAACTACCGCGTTTTGTTTCCTATTCATAGTCGGGGCCACAATAACATGTACACCCTAGTAGGTTGGGTTAGCCCGAAGGGCGTAACCCAACATACAATGTTTTTTTTCCTTCATCCAGATACAGAAAAGCCCCTTTCCATGGGGCTTTATAGTTCTAAATGGGGGCGGATTCAAATCCGCCCCAAACCAACGGCTATTTAGCGGCGATCTCTTCCAGTTTTTTGGCGCGAATGATCTGGCCGTCCAAACCGGCGTCCTTTTTGCTGCCGCCATAGGCTACGCTCATGAGGGTGCTGTAATACACGGTTGGCATCTTGAACTTGGTGCCATACTTGGCGTTGATCTGGTCCTGGTAAATCTCTACGTTCATCTGGCACACCGGACAGGGAGTGACAATCATCTCGGCACCGCCATCATAGGCCGCTTCGATAATGTCTTTGATAAGGGCCTGACTCTTTTCCGGCTCCGAAAAGGCCAACGCGCCACCGCAACAGGACACCTTTTTATCGTAGTTCTCCACCGGCTCGGCGCCCATGGTCTCCACCAGCTTGTCTAAGTACTTGGGGTTTTCGAAAGACTCGCCGTCAATGCCGAAGGGCCGGTTGGTCTGACAGCCCACATATCCCGCGATTTTCATTCCCTCCAGGGGTTTCTTGACGTGTTTCCCCAGCTCGTCATAGCCGAAGTCTTCGATGAGCACTTCCACCATATGACGGACCTTCTTGTCGTTTTTCAGATGCAGCCCAGCGGCAGCCAGCGCTTCGTTGGCTTCCGCCATGAGGCTACTGTCTTGGTTAAACCGTTCCTGGGCCTCCTTTGTGGATAGCCAGCAAGCGGCGCAAGTGGCCACGATATCCTGGCCCGGGTGGGCCTGTTCCGAGATGGCCATGTTACGAGCCGATAACGCCAAACGGGGCAATTCGCCGCCGCCGCTGTAACCGATCGATGCAGAACAGCAGTTCCAGTCCGGGATCTCGTTCAGCTCGATATCCAAGGTATCGCACATGCTCTTCACGGACACCTCATAGTTGGAGGCCGAAGCTGCCTTTTGCGAAGAACAGCCCGGGTAAAAAGAATAAGATTTTTTTGCCATAATGTTGTCCCTCAGCCTTGCATCTTGCCGACACGGGCTGCTTCCAACTCCTGTGCCTTGGCGAGAATTGCCTGTAGGCCCTTTGTGTCCTTGCAACCATGACCTTTAATGACCTCAAACGGATTCAATCGCTTGGTTAATAACATGCCCAGGCCGATTTTTTGCATCTTAAACGAGGTCTTGATGCCTTCCACGAAGCCATTCATAAAATACAATGACAAGCCTAACTTCAATTCATTCACCCGGCCTTTCTTAACCAAATTATCCCAAAAAATGAGAGAAAACTTGTGGGTGGGTTGCTCCTTCGGGGCCAGACCCAAGCGCATCGCGTAGTGGGCAAGTCCGTGCATGATGTGGGTGATAGGCAGCTCACGTGGACAGCGTGCAATGCAGTTGTAGCAGGAGGTACACATCCACATGGAGCTGGATTTCAGAACCTCTTCGCGCTTGCCGGCACGGATCATCATGAAGATTTCCTGTGGCCCATGGTCCCAATAGGGTCCCAGGGGGCAAGAGCCGGAGCATACACCGCACTGCATGCACATTTTTACCCACTCGCCTTCCTCAACATTATCCTGCACCTCGTTGAGGAAGCTGCCCCGGTATTTCTCGATCATCTCGGTGTTGTAGTCGCCCATGGTTCACTCCTAAAACTTGAAGGGGCTCATGCCCATCTTTTCAATGGCGGCCGCCATGTCGTTGATGAGTCGCGGGGCGCGTTCAATGTCGGTGATTGCTACCTCGTAGGTCTCTACCCGCTCTTTTTCCAGGTTGAGTGTTTCCAGGGTGTCATCGATCTTACTCATGCGCTCATGGGCGATTTCTGAACCCTTGACGAAGTGACACTGATAGTCATCTCCCTTTTGACAGCCCATGAGGACCACGCCGTCGTAACCGGCGTTCAAGGCATCCGTTACCCAAATGGTATTGACGCTGCCCAAGCAGCGCACCGGTATGACCCGCGCCCATTGACTGTAGTGGTTGCCTTGCATGGCCGCCATGTCCAGGGCCGGGTAGGCATCGTTTTCACAGGCGAGCACCAGGATGCGGGGCTTCTCGTCGAACTCATCGGGCATGTCCACATTCTTTAATTGCTGACCGACGGTATCCACCGAGTAGTTCTCGAAAGAAATGACACGCACCGGACAGGCGCCCATACAAGTACCGCAGCGGCGGCACCGGGATTCGTTAAACACCGGATAACGCTCTTCGTCTTCGTCGATGGCGCCGAAGGGGCATTCCACCGTACAGCGTTTGCATTGGGTGCAGCCTTCCTTGCGAAAACTCGGATAAGAAAGATCGCCGGAACGAGGATGCGCCGCCCTGCCTAACTTGGCATTTTCGATCGCCTGGATGGCCTTCAGGGCCGCACCGGTGGCATCTTCACGTGCCTGTTGACTATCCATCGGCCGACGCACCGGGCCGCAAGTATAGATTCCACTGCGCCGGGTTTCGTAAGGGAAGCAAATAAAGTGAGAATCGTTAAAGCCGTATTTCAGATGCGGAAGGTCCTTACCCTGCCGGTAGGTCAGGTTGAGAATGGATTCCACCGTAACTTCCTGGGAGGCGCCGTTGCCGCCATCACCTTCTGCTTCAGTCGGTGCTGCTTCAATGTCGACACCGGAGTTGGGCACCATGCCCGTGGCCAGTACCACCAGATCCGCCGCTTGGTTAACGTCCTCGTCCAGGATCAGATCCTTGTACTTCACTTGCAGCCCGCCCCCCGATGAGCTCACCTCACTGACGATACCTTTGGTAAAGATGATCCCTTTTTCCTGGCCGCTGCGATAAAAGTCTTCACCGCCGGCCCCCGGGGTACGCAAATCTGTATAGATCAAATTGGTTTCAATGGACGGATTCTGATCCTTGAAATACATGGCCTGTTTGATGGATGTCAGGCAGCAATGTCCGGAACAATAGGGTAAGTGCCCTTCCTTGGTGCTGCGCTGCCCGGCGCATTGCACGAACACGATGTTACTAATTTCCTTGCCGTCCGATGGGCGTTTAATGGCGCCGCCATTGGCTTCCATGGCTAACTGTTCCAAGCCCATCTGGTCCACCACATCGGGGCTCTTGCCGGCGCCCAATTCCGGGAGCTTGCTCATGTCATAGGACTTGGCGCCGGAGGCTTGTACGATGGCGCCGAAATTTTCCGTGGTGGTGCCGCCGCTCTCCGTGGTGATATCCGCGGAAAACTGGCCCGGGGAACCGGAAGTCTTGGTGATGGTCGCGTTCAAATGCACGGTAATCTTGTCATGGGCCTCGATCTGGGCAGCCAGTTCCTTCACATCGGGTTCCACGGGATCCGCGTAGGGCGCATGGGAGGGAACATCCTTCCACATCTTGCCTAAGGAGCCGCCCAATTGACCGGTTTTCTCCACCAAAGTAACGGGGTATCCGGCCTTCGCTGCCTCCAGGGCCGCGGTCATGCCCGCATCGCCACCACCCACCACCAGCAGTCGGTTGTTGTGTCCCTTTTCCTGTTCCGAAGCAGGAAGGGTCATAAACTTGGCTTCAAAACAGCCCATGCGCACGTAGTCGGCGGCCATTTCCTGGGTCGTTTCCCGCATGTCTTCTGCGTCGGGCCGCACCCAGATTACGCCTTCCCGCAGATTGGCCCGGGAGATCGCGACGTTTTCAAAGTTAAAGGCCTCGGTCTTGGCCCGGCGGGAACAGGCGCAGATCACCACGTGATTAACGCCATCATTGTCGATGTCGTCCTGAATCATCTTCACGCCATCGGCATTACAAAGGAAATCGTGTTGCTTGACCACGTTGGCCTTACCTTCACGCTCGGCAATGGTTGCCAATTGATCGCAATCCAGGCGTTCACCCAGGCCGCAACCCTTACAGATATAGGCGCCAATTTTTGTCTCTGACACGATCTAACCCTCCGTTCCCGCAACCCGATTTACCACCTGGATGGCGCGCAGTGCGCTGGCGGTGGCGCTTTGCACCGCACGGTTTACATCCAGGGCGTCCGATGAGCACCCGGCGGCGAAAATACCACCGCTGCCATTGGACTCGATAAACCCGCTCTCGTTAATTTTCACTTCCACCGGGAAGGCGTCTTTGGGCACGCTTGGTTCCATGCCCACCGCCAGGACGCACAGGTCGTGGGGATTGCTGTAGCGGTGATAGCCTTCCGTGTCCACGCCATGCAGCACCGGATTGCCGGTGGCTTTATCTTCGGTAATATTGGCAACCTTCGATTTCACAAAGGTTACGTTGGGATCTTCCTGCACCTTCTGATAGAAGTCGTCGAGACGATCAATGGCGCGAATATCGATGTAGTACACACTGGCCTTGAAATCGTCCTGGAATTGTTCCCGTAGATAGGTCGTCTGTTTCAAGGTGGCCATACAGCAAATGCGTGAACAGTGCCGCAGATGATTGCGGTCTCTGGAACCGGCGCATTGTATGAAGGCCACGTCTTTTGCCTCCTTGCCATCGGAAGGCCGCAGGATCTTGCCGCCGGTGGGGCCAAAGGGATCCAGCATGCGCTCGAACTCCACGCTGCTGATGACATTCTCCATGCGATCGTAACCATAAGGTTGGATCTTGGCGGCATCATAGGGTCGCCATCCGGTGGCCCAAATGATAGCGCCCACATTTAACTGAATCTCTTCCTCTTGCGACTCCAGATCGATGGCGTCGTATTTGCAGGCCTCTTTTGCCTTGTCCGCATCGGGGGTGCCGATAATGCGTGGGTCCAGCACATAGCGTTGTGGATAGGACATATTGAACGGCAGATATGCACCTTTGCGCTTTTTCATGCCGTAGTTGTATTCATCATCAAACTCGGCTTCCACTACCTTTCCGCATTCTCCGCAGGCGGTGCAGTTGTCGTTCACATATCGCGGGCGCTTTTTCAAAGACACACTGTAGTTGCCGGCTTCGCCACTGACGCCGCTAACCTCCGCCATGGTAATTACCTGCAGATTGCGGTTGGCTTTAATGCGGCGTAGATTGATTTCCATGCCACAGGAGGGAAAACACAGTTTTGGAAAGTACTTATAGAGTTGGCTGACGCGGCCACCAAGCGAGGGATTTTTCTCGACCAGGATGACCTGCTTGCCACACTCGGCGGATTCCAGCGCGGCAGTTACGCCACTGATGCCGCCACCTACCACCAGAATGGTCTGGTTGGTTGCGATTACCTCCGACATAGATACCCCTCCAGTGCGGATACGAACGTTCGATCGGCTGAGATTGTTACGTACGCCCTCTAGCGGTTGCAGGGCTGGGTCTCCACCACTTCCGGGACCCTAAGTGTTTTGTACCTAAACGATACCCTCTCCGCCGGGTCCATGCTAGCGATACCAGGGCGGAACGGTATCGAATTTTGCGATAAGCAAATAGAATGTACATATAACACCTACAAACCGTGCGTTATGTTGTCCCTACTCACGGCAGAGAGTACTTTTCCCTCTATTCACAAGAGATCTATACCACATGAAGGCGCAGGCATTGAAACCGGAAGAATATTACATTAGGGAAGAGCCCTACTACGAACCCGTAGCAGATGAGATCACCGTCTTCGAAGCGGCCTACCGGAACCAGCTGCCGGTGCTACTGAAGGGGCCGACCGGCTGTGGTAAGAGTCGGTTTGTAGAGCACGCGTGGCGCCTGAAACGGCCCCTGATCACGGTTTCTTGCCACGATGACCTGACGGCGTCGGATCTGGTGGGGCGTTTTCTGGTGGCCGGCGGGGAGACCGTCTGGGTGGACGGTCCCCTGGCCCGTGCGGATATAGGTAATATCCGTCACCCACTTCGTGTTCGGCTCGTTGGCGGTGAAGTCGCGCTCCAGGTGGTTCATGACGCCATCAGGGCGTGTGGTTGACCCTTTCTTCCGCCACTGTTTCTTCTGCGGGATACCTTGCAGGTCACGGACATTCATCAACCGGGCTACGCGGTTCAAGCTGCACGTCTCGCCTTCATGGCACAGATCCTCCCAGATCCTCGGGCTACCTTTGACCCCATCGCTCTCGGTGTGGATCGTCTCGATACGTCGGGTCAGGCGTTCGTTCTCGATGGCCCTGGCACTCGGCGGCCGATCGCGCCAAGCGTAGTAACCGCTGGCTGATACATTCAGGCACCGGCACATCAGTCGTACAGGATAGGTATCGCGGCAACACTCCATAACACCGTATCTCACTTCGATTCCTTTGCGAAGAACGCCGCCGCATCTTTTAAAAAATCCCGTTCCTTCTTCGTCCGAGCTAGCTCGCGCTTGAGTCGGACCACTTCCTCATCCCGGGCATTACCGTACCCGAGAAACGCTTGCCCCCGGCCTCGGTAAACTCGCGCCGCCAGCGCCCGAGCATACCCTCGCCAATCCCCACGTCCCGGGCCACTTCCCGCAATGTAACGCCCGGCTGAGAGGCCAGTTCTACCACCTCTCGCTTGAACTCCGGAGAAAACTTCCTTCGCTTTGACATGACACACCTCCACGGCCATTATCGACCTTAATCAATGTGTCTGTGAAGTCGGGGGAGAACCCAATTGCTATCTAGTTACCTTGAGCTACTTCCTGCAAGTAACAATCATTTAGAAAAGTGTTTCCGCATACCTAAAGTTGATTTAAAAGTCATTGATACCGCAGTGCGAGTTAGAAACGAAATAGTTCATGGTAAAGATGTTAATCTTACCGCGGATTTATTGGTAATTATGAAAAAAGTGGCGACCGGAACAATA
>JAZFSS010000204.1:0-6352 GCA_036446275.1 Gammaproteobacteria bacterium
TGTATTGGCAAATTGCCTTCTCCCATCTAGACAGCTGTACAAATTTGGGTTCGGCAGTAATGCCCAGGATTTCCGCAAGCTCTTTCCGCACCAGTGCGATGGTTTCCTCGTCAGAGAGAAAAGCCAGTTCAGGTGTTCTCATGCCGCCTATGATGGTCCGCAACAATACATGCCCTTCAGGCGCTCGATATGGAAAGATACTGGAGGTCCATAAGTTTCCAAGGATTTCCCGGTCTTCTGCCGTGGGCACCAGGAAACCAAAGCCGTCTAATGGATTTTGAATCGTGCTCCGATCAAAGCCGAGACCCACCACCGTGACCGGGGCATACTCAAACTGTTCCAGAACATCGGCGATGGAAGCATCCAGGCATCGCATAGGCTTGACGGCATCAGCGGCCTGGGTGGCCACAATGACACAGTCGCAATCAATCTGGTACGGTCCTTCAAAGGAAAGACTGTAGCCCCCGGGCACGGTATGAATTTCACGCAATTTGGCATTACAAGTAATGCTTTCCGGAAAGAGATTGGCGATCGCGTTCGGCAACACGGAAAGGCCATCACGGAAAGAGGTCAATGTCCCGCCGGGCCCCGCCGGACCTCCTGTATTTTTACCTGGCATTTTTCTTCGCTTTGCAGCGAGCTTGATCATGGCCTTGATTAGACTTCCGTAATCCCGCTCTAATTCCGCCATGCGTGGGAAGCAGCTTGCCAGACTAAGCTTGGTCGCATCTCCGGCGAACACCCCGCCGATCATCGGGTCCAGAAGTTTTGCGTAGGCTTCGGCGCCAAGATGTCGTATCCCGAAATCCGCGATGCTGTGATCTTCGCCCTCCTTCCCACGGGACGCCCATAGTTCGCCAATGACACGCAACCGGCCACGAACTGTCAGTAACGATGAGCTTAGAAATCGAAAAGGCGTGGTAGGAATCTCATGAAGCTGATGTCCGGAATAGATAAACCGCCGTTTGGCGATTTCGTTGCTGGAAAGAAGCTGGTCGGATATGCCTAATTCCTGGCAGAGCTGTAAAGTGGATGGTTTTGAATCCAGAAATCCATTGGGGCCTGCCTCACAAAGAAAGCCATCTCTAGCGACAGCGCCAATTTTACCGCCCACCTTCCCACAAGCTTCAAATATATAGAGCTCATGATCAAGACCTGCGTTTTGTAACCGTTTTCGGATCTCAAAAGCGGTAGCAAGTCCAGATATCCCTGCACCTACAATCGCAATCTTTTTCATCCGACCGGATACTCCTCAAGATAATCCCCACCTGAGCTTGCGATAGTAACAGCGCAGAGCGGCAATCGCACTAGACGAATTCAAGCCGACGTATAAAAACTCCCGCAACTAGTTGGTAACTGAGCAGACATTTTACCCCTATTTCTTCAATACATGAATTACTTGATACGCCATGCAAAAGCACCTGGCATGGGTAAAGCGCGCCCCACCTCGCGCAGCAAACTATGAGTTATATCTTGGCTTAATGCAGTGAGGCGTAGTATGCGGCAAGATCCACCATATCCTGATCGCTAAGTTTCTGCACCACAACCTGCATCATCAAGTGCTCACGCTCCCCGGACTTGAAAGCGTTCATCTGGTGAATAAAATATTCTTCCGCCATACCGGCAACACGAGGATTTTCCGGATCACCGCGTCCATGCAGCCCATGGCACCCGTTGCAGCTCGACACTCCTCCCTCGGCGGCCTTGCCCTTCCCCTTCCCGATATCGCCAGCTTTAGGGCCTGCGTCTGTTTGCGCGGATACTGCAAACTCTGGTCCGCATGGTGTGGACATAGACGCATAATATGCGGCAAGGTTGGCAGTATCTTCATCATTGGTTTGTAAGGCGAACATTTGCATCATTTCATGTTCACGGCCACCGGCCTTATAGGCATTCATCTGACGGATAAAGTATTCAACCGAGAGTCCCGCCAAGGGCGGCACGGGGCTCATACCTTCTCCATCCTTACCATGGCACGCATTGCACTCAGAACCCTTTTTCCTACCGGCTTCGATATCACCGGCGGCATGGGAAATACCAACAGAAACCAGCAGCAAACAAAGTATAGAAATTGCTACTTTCATTTTGTTTGCCTCCATACTAACTACGTAGAAACTTGAACATTGATGGAATCTGCACGAGAGTTCCCAAACTGCATTACGATGTCGTCTGACGACTCCGGCCATTGAGATAGTTCCTCAACCTCGAATTCCATAAAACGGCTGGTCAACATGGCCATTCCCCGATAATAAGGTAACTCAGCTGCCTCAGTGACTTTGCTACAGAATTGCGGCAACCAATTCAACAGATGTTCAAATAGGAAAGTTTTTTGGATCTGTTGTGTGCCTTTAATCATTTGTGCTTCTTTTCGGCTCCATCCATCAGCCTCTTGCCCGCTGATGCTACCCATGAATTCCAGTTCCACGCTGATATGATCTGGAAGGCCATTAAATTCTTGCCGATACTTATACCCGGAACGCTGGATGAAATACTTAACATCCGCGGTAGACCTGCCCCATAAACCACCATCTTCGTTTTTTCTGTGTACGGATTCATGGGGCGAGATGTGTTTCCCTGGGCCAATAAAGAGCCCGGTAAATTCTACCGCGAGATCCCGCACAGCGTGTTCATTGGACAGGCCGATTGAATCTGGAGACAGGTCTATGCCGATATCCGATAGGGCAGAGAGAAAAGATGGATTGGCGACTTTCTCCAAAAACCCCTTGCTCGGCGGATCACGATAGATACTGGCCAGGAATCCGTATACACCACTTCTGGCCAACGCAAGTTGGCCGGCACTGCAAGTATCATTTGATGATGAATTTCTCATTAACCACTTACCAATCCAATTACACGCTCTCAACCGAGACAACGGTATCCATGCAAGCTTGTTGCCCTGTGACCGGATCCGGTATATTTGGTATCAACCAGTTAGGATGTACGCCATTGTAATTCCACCACTTGTGCGACCCGTGGCCATGTACAGTAGTTCCCGTTGGTGCCCGTTGGCTGGAAGCATACCTGCCGTATTGCCAATGACCACAGTGGTTGGATATGGCAATCACGCCGGGAACCACTGCCGGTGTTACGCGAGCAATAACAATGATCTCGCCTATTCCGGATGTGACTCGAATCGTGTCATCATTCTTAATGCCGTGCTCCTCAGCCGATACTGGATTTATCCATGCAGGATTTTCATGGTAAATCTCAGTCAGCCACTTGCAGTTTTGTGTGCGAGAGTGGCTTTGCACGTTGACCTTGTAGGTGGTAAGTATCAACTGCCCCTTCTTGATTCTCATGTGACTGGGAATCGGAATATAAGTAGGCAATGGCGGGTAGCCCTTTGCTTCCATTAGATCTGAGTATATTTCGAAATACCCGGATTTATTGACTGCATCCGGAGGAAATCCTACGTACACTTTGTCGCCTATTTTCTGTCCAACATAACCTCTATATGAGCATTCGACGTTAGCATAGCCCAATAGCAAGGCTTCTTCCCGGGTATATCTGCACACTTTCCAATTCCAATATACCCCTGTAGCCTTGTCGTAGATTACGCCATCATGTTTGAGTTTATGGCCAGGCACTAACTCCTTGTAGTCGTGGTATAGGGGTTTGGCGTTGACGTCATACCAGACCCCATGTTCCTTCATATAATAGAAACCGCCGGCCTCTTTTACGCCAGGTGTCATTTCGCAGGACTTTCGAACGAAGTCCTCAGCGGAACTAAAGCCCAAGGGAAACCCCATTCGTTCCGCCAAGTCACAACACACGTCCTTGAAATCCCGCGCCTCCCCAAGAGGTTCAACCACAGGCTGCCGGATGTAGTATTCAGGTATCTGATTGGGTCCGATCTGGTCCTCCCAGTCCCAACGCTCCAGGTACGTAACATCCGGCAGGATCAAATCGGCTAACGACGCCGATTCGTCGTAGAAGGGCGATATACATACGGTATAGGGAATCAGTTTCTCGTCCTTCAATACATCAATGTTTTCCTGGACCTCTCCATTGCTGTAGACAGGATTGTGGCAGTACCACATGTAGATGTCAGGTCTACCCGCACTACCATCCTTGATCATTTTAAAGACCTGGTGATTGACATGGTGATGGGGAAACAGAACCTGGCCTTTAAAGCCGTCGGTGATTTCGAGTTTCTTGGCCTTCGGTTTGTTTGCAGGTCCCGTGGGATAATGCCAATCCGGTCTTATGGCGCGGCAACGTCCGCCGGGAATATCGATATTGCCGGTTATCGCTGCGAGCATTTGAATGGCTCGCTCGGTAGCATGTCCGTTGTAATGGGCCGATGCGCCGCGATAACTTATAACAACGGCGGGTTTCGCCTTGGCGAATTCCACCGCCGTGGTCCAGATGGTTCCTGCCGGCACACCACTGACTTTTTCAGCCCACTCCGGCGTGTATTCCGCCAGGTACTTCTTGAGCGCGGCAACTTTTTCTTTAATGCTTGCGTCGTGATTTGTGGTGACCTTACAATATTTTAAAAATTCCTCTCCTGCACCACGATACAAATCCCCTTGCATGATCACATTGCACATGGCCAGCGCAACGGCCCCGTCCGTGCCAGGTCTTATGGGCACCCACTGGGTTGATTTTGCAACGGTATTGGCCAGTCGCACATCAAACGTTACCAACTTTACCCGACGCTCCACCACCGCGGTAACCAGGCGTTGGGCCAGGGGCACGTGGTTCGAATGGGCCTCCAGGACGTTGCTACCGAAATTAAGAATATAGCTGGTATTGTCGAAGTCCCAGTTATCATACTGCTTGCCCCAAGTGAGTTCTTGCGCCACCCACTTCCCACTCTGACTGATACTGGCATGATTACAGATAGTTCCCGTACCGTAGTTGGCGAGAAACGTTTTTATCAATTTCTCAGAACTTCCCTTCATACGGCCATAGTGAAACATAAACTTTTCGGGATGCCCTTCAATGCGTAGCGTTTTCAAACGCAGGGTCAAATCAGCAAGCGCCTCCTCCCAGCTAATACGCTGCCATCTGCCGCTGCCGCGTGCGCCAACGCGCTTCAATGGATAGAGGATCCGGTCCGGATCGTTTATCTGGTTAACACCGGCCTGACCTTTCGCGCACATCTTGCCCAGGGTTCTGATTGAACTGGGCTGTCCTTCCATTTTTACCACCCTGCCGTCTTCCACATAGCCGATGGCGGGACAGCGGGTTACACATTGCCAGCATGCGGTTGGAACGGCCTTGCGGGGGCAGCCACGGGTTGGTGAAAAGTCCATTCCACCCCAAGTCAGGAAGGAGCCGGAACGAGACAGTGCGTCATTGCTAACCACCATGGTGGTGGCAGCAGCCGCTCCCAGCTTTATAAATCCTCGACGACTTATGTTTTTAGTTTTCATTATTAAAAACCTATTGGATAAGTAATTTGACCTGCGATTACTACCACGTACCGCAACATAAAACCGCCCGTCAAAATCGCCAAGGGAGTGACCAACTCTATGCTCTTGTGCACAATAAACGGTTTCTGGTTAAGCAGTCGCGGTAGAACAAGAATCGTCTCGATGATTGCCGGACCCAGTATTCCGACCAATACTACCCAAATCCAGAACAGATCCGCTAACGGGCCTCCCGGCAATATCACCGAGACTGCATTTTTTACGCTGCCAACCGTCAAGTGCGCGTACATGATAAAAAGAAACAGCACGATCAGCTCCATACCAAGCAGCAAGATGTCTGTAGACGTTAGCAAATAACCGCTGTCTCTGAATTTGCGTTCTTCTTCTTCGTCTGACACTTTATGAGGGAACAATCCCCAGGCCAATAGAATGCACGCGATTCCGGAGGACATGGCGGAAAGCAGGAACAACAAGGCAAGAATCGGCGAATTCCAAAATGGCCTGGAAGGCATCGCGCCTAAAAGAATACCTGTATACATCGCGACACTAATACCGAGCGGGACAGCGATCCATGCCAGAATCTTTCTTGGTATGTCAAACTTATCACCGGGCCCCGCATCTTTCGGCAGAAACGTTAACAAATACAACGCGCAGACGCCTAAGAAGAATGTAAGCAACCAGGTGCCAATAGACATGGGCGAGATGGTGATCAGTTTGTATAGATTCAGGAATCGCAGATAATTGCCCACCTCGAATGAACCAAGCTCAAATATCAGCATGCCGCAGCCGATTCCTACGGGTACCGGCGCGATGAAGGCACCGAAGCGCGCAACCCTGAAGTAGGTACCCTTTGGTCCGCCCCGTAACAAAACCGAGGCGCTTGTTGTGAGGGCTCCCGCACCCATGCCGGCGAGGAACAGGTATAAGATTACCGGGATGCCCCAAGTAAGGTCATAGCCTGTTTCCATAAGCCT
>JAZFSS010000205.1:0-2962 GCA_036446275.1 Gammaproteobacteria bacterium
GCATAGCCCGCAATATTACGCGCTAACGGGCCGTTTTCTTCGAACACAGATAGCAGTTCATCGACCATATTATTATCGAACACCCAACTCTTGTATGTGCTGCTCCGCAGTATCTACTGCCGCGCTATCGCCCAGCCGGTGCCGCACTTGTGCAATCAGGCGCCAGTTGTGAACTTGCAGCGGTACATCCTCGACGGCAAGAGAGTTGGATTTTACGGCTAGTTGTTCGGCCTGCTCCAATTTTCCCTGCTGGTATTGAATATAGGCCAATTCGCTCCATAATAGTGGATTGCGCGGTTCAATGCGCAAAGTGCGCTCCAGAGTTTGCGCCGCTCCCTCCAAATCGCCGGCCACGACCTTGCGCCTGGCATCCTGGAGTAGCGCGGAAACCGCCGCCGTTTTCGGGACTGTGATCGGCAATGGATCGGTGCTACCCAGGGGAGGCGGAACGATCAGGCTATCAATGGGTTTACCGTATTCGATAACCGGTGCCGGTGCACGGGTAGCACATCCGGCTAGCCATGGGATCAGCGCCCCAAGCAGCAGCCAGGCGCCAACTGCCGTTCTCATTGTGCGCGGTTCAACCATCGGGTACGCCCCCCGAGCCCCTTGCCCATTACTGAACACTTGGTGGATTCGCTCGGTACGCTGCCCAAGATAAAGGGTAATTGTACGGCGTCTCGGCACTCGGCGCTGCTGCGTAATCCGCTGTCAGCATCAATCCATGCGTAGACGATGGATGGCGTAGGCACCAGCTCTAACGGTTGAATACCTGCCTTGGCCATAAACTGACCCCATACCTGCATAGCCCCGGAAGATCCGGTAAGGCCGGTCGGTTGATTATCGTCCCGACCTAACCACACGACGGCAAGCCGATCACCGGAAAACCCGGCGAACCAACTGTCACGCAAGCCATCGGTAGTGCCGGTTTTGCCTGCCAGGTCTGAGTCCAGAGACAAAAACTTACCCAGCCCGCGGCCGGTACCTTCTCGAATTACGGCTTGTAACGCCGTATTGATCAGGTAGATGGGCTCCGGCTCGAAGGCCTGCTGCACCGACACGGGATACCGCTGTAACGGGGTACCATCCGCTGCCACCACCGCCCGGATGGCGCGTAGCGGGTTACGGAATCCGCCACTGGCTAAGGTCTGATAAAGTTGCGCGACCTCAATTGGAGGCAACTCCAGGGAACCTAACAGCAACGAAGGATAGGGTTCGGCGGAACGAGTCAAACCCATGCGATGCAGCGTATCGATCACTTCACTTACGCCGACCCTGAGCCCCAGTGCTACCGTAGCGACGTTATAGGAATGGGCCAGTGCCTGATAAAGCGCGACTTTACCATGGAACTCACCATCATAATTTTGCGGCCGCCAATCCTTTGCGTGTTTCGAGCTAACGGTCAGGGGAACATCGTCTAACAAGGTAGCCAATGTAAACTGCTCCGGATGCTGCAGTGCGGTTAGATAAATTGCCGACTTTACAATGGAGCCCACCGGTCGCACCGCATCCAGGGCACGATTAAAACCTGCGTAGCGTGGCTCTCTGCCACCCGTAAGGGCAAGCACTTCACCTGCCTCGGTCGAGGTTACCACCGCGGCCCCTTGCAGTGATCCCGGCTCCATGCTTTGTTTGGCCTCCAACCGGGGAAGTTGCGCGGACAAGGCCCGCTCCAGGGATTCCTGTACCCAAGGATCCAATGTGGTAAAGATTTGCAGCCCTTCGGAAGTTAAATCTTCGTCCTGATAATCCCTGTGTAATTGGTTGCGCACCAAATCCAGAAAGGCAGGATGACGATTTGCGGACGCCGGACGCCGTCCGACCACGCCTAATGGCTGCTCCATCGCGTATTTCGCCTCCCGTGGCGATAGAATTCCGAACTCCGTCGCTACCTTCAATACGAGATCACGGCGGGTTTTGGCGCGATCCGGGTGGCGTCGGGGATCATAATAGGAGGCACCCTTGACCAGGGCTACCAACAAGGCGACACGTTCCAGGGATAACTCGGTTAGGGCACGCTCAAAATAATATTGGCTGGCAAGACCGAAACCATGTATTGCCCTTTGGCCATCCTGCCCGAGAAATACTTCATTCAGATACGCTTGCAGAATTTCGTGCTTTGAATAGTGAATTTCCAACAAGGCGGCCATCACCGCTTCATTGAATTTGCGTGCCAAGGTGCGCTCGTTGCTGAGAAAGAAATTTTTTACGAGCTGCTGGGTAAGGGTGCTGCCTCCCTGAACCACATGCCATGCACGTAGATTCACTAACATCGCCCGGGCGATGGCACGCGGCGCAATGCCGTGGTGCCTGTAGAAATCCCGATCTTCCATGGCCACTAACATTTCTGTCAGACGTTGGGGCACATCCCGCAATCGCACCAACAGCCGGTCCTCGTGATGGGAGGGATACAGGATACCGATCAGTTCGGGGTCCAGGCGTACCACGTCCCTTCGCTTACCGCTAGTGAGATCCTGCATTGCACTGACCCGGCCGTACTCCAATACCACACGAACTTCCTGGGGCTCTTGGATGCCATCCCAGAACATAAATGGCCGGCTCGCCAACACAAACACATCGCCCCTGCGCGCAACCTCGCCGGGGTACCTCGGGTCCCTTACAAATCGGTAACGAAGTCCCTCCAATTCCTGCACAAATGCATCTGTATCAAGCTTTTTGCCCACAAACAATTCCAGGGGACGAGCGTATACCCGCGCGGGCAACGCCCATCGCTTGCCCTCGAACTGTTGCCGCACGACGATATCCAGATAGGTCGCATAGGCCGCTGCTGACAGCAGCAGAAACGCCAATAGCATCCACCAGAAAAGCCGGCGCTGTTTGTAACGCACGTGCTTAGTACGCCGCAGTTTGGATCGTCGCGCCATGGAGAAACGGCCTTGCCACTACGATGGGAATTGGTTCAGTAAGACTTTCCCCGAAGGGAGTATCGTTGCCATTGCAG
>JAZFSS010000206.1:0-18005 GCA_036446275.1 Gammaproteobacteria bacterium
AACGTATTCCCATTGCAATAATTTTAAGTAGCTATGACCAGGAACTGCCTGATCAAATCAAGAAAAAAATTACTGGTTATCGCCTGGCCAGGGAGTTGGGGACTTCAGACAGTGTATTTAGATACACAACGATCGTGCGTGTGTACGAACCGGTATAGGTTATACGCACTGGCTATGAATTCATTGACAAGCTACAGAGGTTGGACCTATGGATAACGGTGAAAGAAAAAAACGATTCTGGGCTTATGGCTTACTGAGCTTCTTCGCGTTGGTGAGTATTGGTACCTATACCTATAACGAGTATTACATCTATCTTTCAGTTTACCTGTGGTTTGGATTAATTTACGGGATGTGTCTCCAGTATGGCAGGTTCTGTTTTTCGTCAGCATTTCGGGACTTATTTGCCGTGGGCGTGCCAAGAATGGTTGTTGGCATAATGATCGCCACCGCGCTTTTTGCCGTAGTTGGTGCCGTTGTCAGTGTCACCGGGATGAGCACCTTTCATGCGGCACCGACCAGCAGCCACGCAATGATTGCCGGGTTTATCTTTGGGGTGGGTATGGTGTTTGCCGGCGGTTGCGCCTCCGGCTCGCTGTATAAAACCGGTGAAGGTAACGGCAATGCACTGATGGTCATTTTGTCAATAAGCGTCACACAGGCATTATTTGCCGACATGGCCGGATGGACGAATAAACTGGTGCCACAATCATGGCATGAGTCAGCCGTGGCGAAAGGACTCCCGGAAGTTATTAATGCAGGTGATGGTTGGCTCGACCAGTATCTTGCCGGCTATGTCTGGGATCAGCCTGTAATGACATATGCAAGCCTGATGGGCCTGCAGAACGACTCCGTTGCCGGAGCATTTCTGGGCAACTTTTTTATTGGCGTTGTGTTGCCGGCGATTGCGCTGCTTGCCGTTGTTTATATCTTCTGGTCACGTAAAGGCTTCATCAATAAAAGGAAGAAACTTGGGCAAACCGGCATGACATTCAAGGATGAGCTGCGCGGCTATTGGACCATGATAATGGCCTCCAAGAGAACAGCGATTGCGGGCCTTATTCTTGGGATTGCCTGTGGTCTGCATATGTTGGTTATTCAGGGTTTACGCATAAAGTTCGGAATCAGAAATGCGGGCGAGCTACTGGAAAGAATGGGTTTCGAATTTGGGCTGTCCGTAAATGGAACTGTCTTTGATCCGGGTTATTGGTACGTGACCACACAGGAGGCGCAATGGGTAGGCTGGGTATTTAACAAGATGGGCGCGGATAATATGGACAATATCTATTTTGGTTATGTCAACGGCATTCCCAATCCCGCCATTAACCCAGCGGACTGGATGTCACTGGCTCTGATAGGTGGCGCAGCGATAATGGCGCTCCTGCACAACGAGTTCAAGTTCAAGAAACCCACCCTGGAGCTCGCGACCTGGGCGATTATCGGCGGGGCATTAATGGGTATTGGCTCAAGGCTTGGTCTTGGATGCAATATTGGCGCATTTTTTGTCCGGGTCTCCCAGGGTGATACCTCGGGATGGTTATTCGGCTTGGGCATGATCGGTGGTGCTTATATCGGGGTTAAGTTCTTTAACTGGTGGACTGAAAGAAAGATGGCAAAAGAGTTTGCGGCTTGCGGTATTTAACCCTCAAAGAGAATAAATCAGGAGGCTATGATGGCAATGAAATTTGAAAAGAAATCGGAAAATGTCTACGTGCTGGATGTAAAAGGGTATGTATGCCCCCATCCGCAGATCTACACAAAAAAGGCGCTCAGTAAACTCAAGTCAGGCGATATTCTGGAAGTCATATTTGATAACCCATCCTCTGGAGAATCGATCGACAGTATGTGCGATATTGATGGCAATGATATCACTGAAAAAAAACAGGAAGGAGGCAGTTTTATATGGGACATTACAAAGTCCTGATCCTATTCAGGCCTGCTGGCTGTCCGTAAAATTGATTTTTGTTTAATGGGTTATTGGCCGATTTAACAAAGGTAGCACTTGCTCAAAGAGGTATCGTAACAATGAAAAAGAGTCTTTGGATCGTAGTGGTTATCGTGGCGGCATTTCTTGGGTTTCTTGTCGGTTACAGTGTGCCGCCCATGGTAGAGGTCGGCATGATCGGTGGTAGTGGCGAGCAGCCAAAAGCACGAGATGAGCTTAGTAAAGAAATGCAGGAATACTATGAAGCATTGCTTAAGGAGGAATGAGATGCGCATGGTATTACGCATGTGGTTGAGAAAAAATAACTCCTGCCCAGGAAAACAGTTAGGGGAGAAACAAACGTGAAAACGAACCTTTGGGCATCCATTACCATAGCAGTGACCCTGCTTGGGTTCCTTCTAGGCTATAGCATATCAAACCAGACGGGTGTGGAACCCGGTTATTTTGAAACTGCTGAAGCGGGTGGTTACGGTGCCGGAGCAGGATCCACGGCAACGGAAGGCATCAGTGCGGAAGACCTTGAGTACTACAAAAGATTGACTGAGGAATAAACCCTGTTACAGCTTTCGCTTTGCAGTGTAATCAGCGTCACGAAGAATGTGAGGTAAACCGGCCTTCTTTTCCGGATCATTGACCCTGGAAAATGAAATGGCGTAGACATCATGGGTTCACCTCTAACTTTGCGGTCCGCATTAAGTTTTTAATTGCGCCAAGCACAGCACCTGCCCCAACGGGTAAAGGGTATAGTAATAAGTAATATAATGCCGCAGCAATGAAAAATACCGATCCGCCGGTACGATAAAACATCAGCAGCAAGCGCCTGCTTATCCACAGATTTATTCCCGATACAAAACCGATAATCACCAACGCTGTCGTACTGTGGGTAATAAAAAAAACAGGCAGCAACAGTACCATCAGGAAATAGCCCAGCACATTTGTCTTTAGCTCCACCGAGGCAGTACCGGAATCCGCCAACAGGTCTTTGTTGTTAATCGAATATATGGTCCAATACATCGATTTATAAAAAGCATTGACCAATGATCTGGTCAAGGAAAAGTTAAAAATGTGCCGCACCTGGATGGCCGGGTTTAGCGCAAGTTTGCAGCCGCTCCGGCGTAAGCGATGGCTGAATTCCACATCCTCAAGTATCGGTAGAAAATCCTCTCTAAATCCGGATTTATCACGAAAGACCTCAGCGCTGATTACCATCGCATGGGCAGCGATATAATCAGGATTTGTTCGCCGTTTGGTTTCTGAATAATGAATGAAAACTGACTGAAAGAGGCTGAAAAAGGTGTTGTCAAAGGGTATGCGTGTGTATGTCCCACCCATCACCACATCAGAACCCGCGGCTGCCAGCGCCTTGCACGCAAGTGCCAGGGTGTCTTCTTGGAGCATGCAGTCGGCATCGGTAAAGAACAGTATATCGCCTTTACTCTGTGCCGCTCCCGTATTCCTTGCCCGCGATGCGCCGGCATGTACCTCAAGCCGAACCAGTTTGCAAGGAAATTGATTAATAATCTCGACGGAATTGTCGCTCGAACAATCATCCACCACGATGACCTCAAAGCGTGGATATCTGGACGCCAGGGCGGCTTCAAGACACCGTGCTATGGTGGTTGCTCCATTGTAATTAGGGATGATAATTGAGACGAAATCCGCCATCACACACCATGAAACAGCTGGCTACCTTTGAGGTATATACGTAATAATTTAACCTTGTTAAACATAGACATGGTATTTTATCCACAGATATATTAATCTGTTGCGTTAATGCATTGGGCGCCGCCCGTTGCATAATAGCAGCTGTATGCTGTATCGACCGATGGGGAGAGTTGGGCTGGTTGTAACGCTATGTAGGTTAAGCTGGCCCATAAAGCACACAAAACCATTAACGTTTACCTATAAATTTTAGGAGGTTAGCGATGAGTAGTGTATTTTTGCGGATCTGCAGTATAGGCATCCTGGGCGTCTTCCTTGGAGGCTGGGCCGGACCGGCTGCTGCAGCGGAATGGGCAAATCCCGATCTTTTGGTTACTCCGGAGACGGTCAAGGAAAATATCGACAAAGCAGACTGGGTGGTTGTAGATTGCAGAGATCTGAAGGATTACGCCAAGGGCCATATCCCGGGCGCGATTAGTTTGGGCAAAAGATGCAAAAAGGCTCTCAGAGATGCAACAGCAAGAGTATTCAGGGATACCTCAAAGTATGAGAAACTGCTTGGCAAAGCAGGCATCGGCAACGACACTCATGTTGTCTTCTATCACGGTGACATCAAAACGTTGACGGATGCCACGGTTGGCTTCTGGATATTGGAGTATCTGGGCCATGACAAAGTGTACCTCTTAAACGGTGGTCTCGATGCATGGCGTAAGGCCGGCAACAGACTGGACAACAAACTTGTCAAGAAGAGTCCTGCAGAATTCAAAGCCAATGTCGTCGCAAGCCGCTATGCTTCCACCGATGAGATTTTGACGATTGCAGCTGGAGAGGCAGAATCGACACAGCTTGTTGACTCAAGGACAGCGAAAGAGTTTTCAGGCAAAAACATGAAAGCACTCCGTGGAGGACATATACCCAATGTCACCATGAATGCGTCACATCTCGATACCTTGCTTAAAAAGGAAGACCCGAAATCCGGCGCCATGGTAGTCACCGGCTACCTTGATCCGGACGCAGCAATCGCTGCTTTTGGCGAGCTCGATAAAAACAAACGCACGATCGCCTACTGTCAGACGGGAACACGTTCAACCATGACCTACCTGCAATTCAGACTGCTGGGGTTCGAGAATCCAGCGAATTGGGATGAATCCTGGCGGGTCTATGGGTCCCAGGTGGCCTATCCCGTTGAGGGCGAACAGTGGTATAACTTTGGCAAGGTAAATAAGCAAATTAAGAAACTTGAGGATAAAGTTAAAGCACTCGAAAAAATGGCACAAGAGTAAAGCAAGCGTATAACAGTACGCAAAGTAAAATGGCTTAAGCCCCCTGGGACTTGTTGTACCCCGGGGGCTTTTTTTTGGGACTGTATGTGGTCCCCCCCTGCAGCCCCTTGAGAATAAGGCCAACGTGTCCGGCAAGACAGTGGTGGCTCAGTCGATGTATTTGTGTAACTCGAGCGCGAAGATAGTGAAAAAGAACAGGAACACAACGAACTCGGCTGCGGCCAGGACAATCAGGATGAAAGTGATGCGCCGGGCCATGGGCTTCATCGGTTGCCAGATCCGACGCATGTAGTATTGCCAGCCCGGAACCCGCGACCACCGCTTCCACCGGTGCATATACTGGTGAAGGGCCTGACCCCATTGCGCCAGGCTCTTGTCGACCTCATCGATACGGGCTTCGCGTTCTTCTATCGAGGTTCCGGAGTAGTCGTCGGTGACGATCAGATTTGCGTTACCATCGGGTCTTTCCTCGATGCGGAAACAGGTGGACCGTCTCAGTCCATCAGAATAGCGTACCATCAGGCCGTCTTCAGTGTTGTCAACGGTCAGAAAGGTTTCGAGCTGCCTGCCATTGCTCAGGTTCTTCGCCCTCAGCCTGAAGCGGTTTTTGTCATCCTGGCGCCACTCATCGAACTCGAGCATCGGATTGATACGATAAAGGCGTTCAACGTCATCCAGAAACGATCTCAGCGACGCGCTGTTGAAAGGCGTCTCGATGGTAATCCAGGCGGCGTCGTCTGTGTCTTGTGCAGGGGGACCCGTCATTACATCTTTGGCCGCTCCAGTCATCGCTCTGGGTGCGGCACGGTCAGAAGACACGTCTTCAGCGAAGCGGCGAGAATGTTGGTATCCATACGTGATCGCAAGCCTTCCGTGCCCTTGGGTCGAGGTGCGCCGATAACCGCTATATCGAACATTCCATTCTCGCAGGCCTCGACCAGACACGGCGCTGGTTTGCCAAGGTGGACCTCGTCGGAGTAGGGGATGCCTGATTGCTTTGCCCGTTTAGCCAGCCGTGCCACCTCTTCGGCAGCCTCGCGGGCCAACTCGCTCTCGATATACTCGCCAAAGCGCGCTCGTGTCACAGCGTTGTTCAGCCAGTCATCGCCCATCATTCCTTTCCAGAAATCCGGTACAACCAACAGGTGGTGCAGTGAAGCATTGTTCGCGACGCACAGTTCAAAGGCCGCATCTTCGGCGGCCCGGGCCCCCGGTGTGCCATGGCTGGCGAGAATGAGTTTGGATATCTTCATGGCACCTCTCTATCACGACCGTCTCGAAATAGTGAGGCTTGGGCCGGCAGTCTGTCCACAACAAGAACCCGGCGCCCAAAAGGTGCCGGGTTCTCTGTTCACTCTATCAAGATTTTAGACCAGGAAATATACGCCTGCGGCAATCGCCAGCGCGAATGCGAGAGCAAGAAAGTCCTCTGCACGATCGCTCTGAAAGATCGATAGCGTCGAACCGCGATCGAATGAGGTACCGGCGTCTTCCTGCGGGTCAGTATCTTGAGAGTTGTTTTGTTCTTCAGTCATTTCCATAAACTCCCGTTAAATGGTTTCTTTGACAAACATCAGGATCACGATCAGCGACAGCACCGCTTTGGTGGTGCCGACGATGCCACCGATAACAAGCGGTTGACCGCCCGCCTGCTTCATTGCGGAAAACGTGATCTGCATGCCCAGACCGGTCAGACCGAAAGCGAAAAGAAGCGTGATCCATTGCCGGAACTTACCGATCATTGGCGCCGTATGCCTGACCACCTTGGTCGCCGATTTCAAAACCTTGTTGGCGTCCTTGGACAATATCTTGGCGTTGTAGACACCGCGAAGGGCGGTCTCCTCGTCGATCGTCATGATCTTGCGGTTGGCAATCAGACTGGCCAATGCGTCTTGCCGGTCACTACGCTGCAACTTCGGGGCCTCGGCGGTGAGTGTCGCCATCTGTTCTGCGGTAAGCATCTTGTCAGCCGAGATGTCGTTGTCGAAATATTTGCCCTTGTAATGCTGGGCCGGTGCAAAAACACCCGTCGACGACAACACGAACATCAGGATAAAGCCGAGCACAAAGATCGGGAATTTTTCGATGATCACCTTGCCGACGTTGACTTGCTCGGTTGCAGCATTCTCTTCGCGCCTGACATACCACAGGGCCAGCCAGAGCACGATAATAGGCAGGAACAGCACCCGCGTGATGTTGAAAATCTCGGCAACCTTAAGCGTTTCGATGCCGTCCGGCTGATAGGCCAGAGCCGCGCCTGCGACCTGCGCCGAGTTCAGAATGCCGGTACCGGCCCAGGCGCCGAACTGAATATACCCGAGATCAAGCAAATGACCGACGATCGGGAACAGGAACATACAGCCCACGCCCCAAATCAGGATTGTGCCGATGGTATAGGCAATCTCGACGGCCTTGGCCTGAACGACCGGCGCCGTTGCCACGGCGGCGGAAACGCCGCAAACGCCCATGCCTGCCGCCAGAACGCCACCCATTGAATTCGGGATGTCCCGTCGTTTGCCCAGCCACAGCACCATAGCGACTGAGCCAAGGACGAAGAAACCGACCATGACGGCGGACAGCTTGCCGAGCGACGCCAGTTCACCCAGGCTGTAAAGGGTACCCAGCAGGATAACCCCGGTCTTAAGCCCCAGACGCGACAAGCGCACGCCGTTCTCGGCCCACTTGGGAATACCGGGTACATTGACGATAAAGATACCCGCCAGTATGCCGAGGACAATGTAATTCAGCCCCATCACCTGGTGCAGATACTTGGCCCCCATTACCGGGCCCATGGCCTTGCTCAGGACTGCAATCCAGGGCGCGAGGTACCAGCGTATGGACATCGCCACAATAAGAATGAAAAACGCTCCGGCTATGGTCGACAGGTAATAGTCAAGGTTGCCTTCGTCATGTTTGCCGAACATATGCCAAGAGCCGACGATTACGCCAAGCGCACCAAAGGCATAGCCCATGGCGACCATTTCGCCGACATATTTTGAAGATTTCAGATAACCGATTAAACCGCCCAATAGGCCGGCATCGGCCATGTAGGCGAAAGCGATGAAGATAATGCCCATGATCAGCAGGGCAGGATGTTTTTTTGTATATATCATTGATGTCTCCCAATACATTCCCTACCCTGGAAACTTAAGGGCCAGGCACGAAGCCGGAAGAATAATTGAGCCACCCTCTTTCAAACGACTCCTCGCGGTTATGCTCTCACGCTTTACCAAAAAAGGCAAATCGGGGTGCTTCCAGCGGGCTCGAGCATAAGGGGTGGCAGCATATGTCCAATGTTTTCACTGGCGATCAACCCTGTTCGGCGCTAATCTCGTTAGAAAGCGCAGGAACTGTGATCAAATTAGGCAAGAATGCCTGATCGAGGTCGAGGGACTTTCCAAATTATTCGGTGATCATCAAACCACAGGTATGATGGAGAAGTAACGGTCAAATTCACTAATCTGATTGTTTTTGTTCAATAAAGTGTTGGAATACTGGCTGATAAAAAAAGAAATCTATTGCCAAACATTGTGGTTATAGTGTATAAGATTGCTGTTTTTGTTCAAAGTTTTTTTAAAAAAAATGAGGAGGAGCACAGATGCATCGGGGATTATTTTCAATAGTTGTTTTAGGAGTAGTCGTAGCAACTCCTGTTGTAACACAGGCAGAAGTTGAGGTTAAGTGGTTTGGTTTTGCCCAGCTTACAGCAGAAGCTAGAGACCAAGACAAGCCTAACGATGGACTTAGGTTTGATGCGGATCGCATTCGTATCGGATTCAAATTAAAAGAGGGAAAAATTTTTGGCAAGCTGCAAATCGATTTCATGAAAAACACAAATCGAAATGCCGGGAATACAGATCTCCCTGCAATCATTAAAGATGCGGAAGTTGGTTACAAATTCAGTAATGCTGCATCTCTTAAGATTGGTCAATTCAAGACACCTTTGGGTATGGATTTCAACAACTCAGGGAAGAAACTCGATCTTACCAAGCGTGGTATGGAAAAAGGCCTGGTACTTGAGCGTGCTGTTGGTATCATGCTCAGTGGCCGTAAAATGAATGGTTTTGGTTACGATATCGGGATTTTTAACCCGGCAGCACGAAGCGCTGCGGATGCCAAAGGGACACGTGGTAAAGACAACTCTTACGTTGGCCGTCTTATGTATGATTCGAAAGGCTTCCATGTAGAAGGCGCATATGGCGTTGACCAAACCAGCACTGCCGGGAAGAGTAAATACTCTGTATGGGATATCGCAGGTTCATATAAGTCGGGCCCTTGGACGTTTAAAGCTGAATATATCTCTGGTGATAATGTAGATGGTGATGCAACCCAGGATGAAGAAGTTTGGTTTGTGCATGGCGGCTATAAATTTAACAAGCGCTTTGAGGCCGTGATGAGATTTTATACCGGAGACCATACCACTGCCGGCGTGAAAACTGACTTGAGTAATACCTTTGTTGGGATGAACTTCTTCATGGGAAGTAAAGCAGTTAATGGCCGCTTGCAGGTAAACTATGTATTTGCCGGCGGTGATACTGGTGGAGCATACAAAGGACAGCGTGGTTATAAAGATGACGCACTTCTTGTCCAGTATCAGGTATCGTTCTAAGCTTTAGGCACATCGGGTATCAGCTTACATTTCAGCCACAGCATTGCCTGAATCAAGATCAATTGGCCGCCTGTATAAGGCGGCCATGCGGTCTTTCAATCATAGAATCTACAATTGTTTCAAAACGGGTTCCGTAGCCGGCATCCTTCCGGTCCAGAGTTCGAAAGACAGCGCAGCTTGTTCCACCAGCATGCCCCAACCATCCTGGTAGCGAATTTTCGCTTCGAGGCAGAAATTTCGCAGGGGTTCAGCGGCTGCGCCGTAGTTCAGGTCGTAGCAAAGACCATCGGGATGGAACATCGAGGGGGGTAATCCGGGGTGGTTACCGTCGTGGCCCAGGGAGGTGGCGTTGATGACCAGATCGAAGGGGTCTTGCAGGTGAAGGTCTGCCAGTGGGATGGCTTCAAAGCCGGCGAATTGTGCGTGCAGTTGTGTGGCTCGTTGCAGGGTCCGGTTGGCGATAACGATGCTTGCGGGACTCTGTGCCAGCAGGTCACCAAGGATGCCCGCCACTGCACCACCAGCGCCGATGATGCAGACTCGCGAACCTGAAAGCGGGTGATCGAGATTGGAAACCAGGTCCCGGACCAGGCCGCGGCCATCGGTGTTGTCCGCAAACCAATCCTTTTCCGTCCTGAACAACAGGGTATTGGCAGCTCGTGCCCGACGGGTACTGTCGCTGCTTTTTTGTGCCAGTTTCCACGCTTCGTGTTTCAGCGGCACCGTGACGTTGCAGCCCCTGCCACCCCGTGCGGCGAGTTCTTCCAGTAGACGGGGAAACGTCTCCGGCCTCGCCTCGATTGCCCGGTAATCGACTTTCAGGGCGCATTGCCGGGCAAACGCGCGGTGAATTTCGGGTGAGCGTGAATGGCTGATGGGTGAGCCAAAAACGGCCAGCCGGATCACTGATGATCCTTGATCCACTGCGCTGCGCGCAGGGCATAGTAGGTCAGAATGCCATCTGCACCCGCGCGTTTGATACTGATCAATGCCTCGATCGCCACGGCTTCCTCGTCCAGCCAGCCGTTCAGCGCGGCTGCTTTGAGCATCGCGTACTCACCGGAGACCTGGTAGGCAAAGGTCGGCACGCCGAACGCGTCTTTAACCCGCCGAATAACGTCCAGGTAAGGCATCGCCGGTTTGATCATGACCATGTCAGCGCCTTCTTCCAGGTCCAGCTCAACTTCCCGTAACGCTTCATCGCTGTTGGCCGGATCCATCTGGTAGGAGTATTTGTTGCCGCCGGCCAGGTTTTCCGCCGAACCTACCGCGTCCCGGAACGGGCCGTAAAAGTTTGACGCGTACTTGGCCGAATAGGCCAGGATTTGTTTGTTGGGGAAACCTTCCGCCTCCAATGCAAGCCGGATGGCGCCAATCCTGCCGTCCATCATGTCCGAAGGCGCTACAATGTCTGCCCCGGCTGCGGCGTGCGATAAGGCCTGCTTGACCAACACCTCGACAGTAGCATCGTTCATGACGTAGCCGGTGTCGTCGATCAGGCCGTCCTGGCCGTGTGTTGTGAAGGGATCAAGTGCCACATCGGTGATGACGCCGAGTTCAGGGAACCGTTGTTTCAATGCGCTGACGGCTCTTTGCGCCAGGCCTTCGGGATTCCATGCCTCCCGCGCATCTTCGGATTTGCAGTCGCTTGAAACTACCGGGAACAGTGTGATCGCCGGCACACCAAGCTCCTGGCAACGCTCCGCCGCCCGAAGCAGGCGGTCGATGGTCATCCTGTCCACGCCCGGCATGGAAGCGACGGGTTCTACTGCGTTGTCACCCTCCATTATGAAGACCGGCCAGATCAGGTCAGCAGGAGCAAGGCGGGTCTCGCGCATCAAGCGGCGGGAGAATTCATTGGCGCGCATGCGCCGCATTCGCGTGGTGGGATAGGTCATTGCAAGATTCCTATTCGGTGTTCCCTGATTTTAGCGTGAGTTTCGGGTCCGGTCAGCCAGATTCTTTACTAATCGCATGATCCGGGTTCTGGTGGGTCGATGTCGTACCAGGAGTTCAGGCGCCGGATCAGTTCAACCAGCCCATCCTTGTTCTTGGCGGAAAAAACCTGCGCCGTGGCACACAAAGGCAGCGATTTGCGAACTTTCAACAGGGTCGCTTGCGCCGGACCTCGCTTGAGCTTGTCGGCCTTGGTCAGCAGCACGTGACAGGGTACACCAGAGCTTTCACACCAGCTCAGCATCTCCTCGTCGAAAGGACGCAGGGGATGGCGGATGTCCATCACCAACACCACGCCCCGCAGGCAAGAGCGCTGGACGAAATATTGCTGCAAAACGTTCCGCCAATGCGCCTTGAGTTTTCCCGGTACCTTTGCATAGCCATAACCCGGCAGGTCGGCGATCCGGCGCTGTTCATCGATATCGAAAATGATAATCTGCTGCGTACGTCCAGGCGTCTTGCTGGTACGCGCGAGGGACTTTTGATCAGTCAGCCTATTGATTGCACTTGATTTTCCGGCATTTGAACGGCCAGCGAATGCCACTTCCATGCCGCTGTCATCGGGCAGTTGTTGCAGTTTATGGGCACTGATTACGTAGCGTGCCTGCCGGTAGGGGTTGTCATTCACGGGCTTGGATTTCATTTGATTACATAATATAGGACACTACACTAGATTAAGGTGGAACGTGGCCGTCGAAACCGCGATAATGTCGGGCCGTTTAAGGTCATTGAGACAAGTGCATTTTACGCAAAGATTCCAGGAGAACACGAAATGAAATTTTTCATTCGGGCCGCTGCCAGCATACTGGCGGTAATCAGTCTGCAAGCCGTTGCGCAAGGCGATGCTTCCGCAGGACAGGCAAAATCAGCTATCTGTGCCGCATGCCACGGTGCCGACGGCAACAGTGTCGTTCCGGCCTGGCCGAAGCTGGCCGGCCAACACACCGCTTATATGGTACGCCAGGTCAACCTGATCAAGTCAGGCGCCCGCACCGTACCCGAGATGTCGGGGATCGTAGCCAGTATGAGTGATCAGGACATACACGATATCTCCGCCTGGTTTTCTTCACAAACGAATAATGGGGGTGTGGCTGACGAGGCAGCAGTTGCACTGGGACAACGGATTTACAAAGCAGGTAACGCGGAATCAGGCGTTCCGGCCTGCATGAGTTGCCATGGTCCTGGCGGCGAAGGCAACCCACTGGCCGGTTACCCGGCCCTGGCGGGCCAGCACGCGATGTATGTCAGCAAAATGCTGACCGGTTTCCGTATGGGTTTTAATTGGGGTGATGAAGACGGGCCCAGCAAAGTAATGAACGGGGCGGCGTTGCAGTTGACTAAAGATGAGATCGAGGCCGTGGCCAGCTACATCCAAGGGCTGTACCTGGATTTGCAATGAACTGAATGGGTGCACAACGGTCTTCTGACCGGGTTAAGAGCAAGTTTTTAGGATGATCGGTATTGGCGGGAGTATAAAATGAAGAAGATTTTTATCCATTTGGTTTTGCTGTTGGCAGCGGCCTTATTGCTGAGTGCGCCGCTACCCGCGCAAAGTGATTCATCCGTGCCGTATCAGGAAGGCCTGCATTACTTCCTGATCGAAGATGGGACACCCGCGCCCGCAGGCTCCACGGAAGTCGTAGAAGTGTTCAGTTACATGTGTTCGCACTGCAATACCTTCGAGCCCTACATCAATAACTGGGCAATGCGCAATGCTGAAAACGTTAAGTTCAGCAGAATGCCTGTTGTTTTCGGCCGCAAGGCATGGGAGATCTATGCTCGTGCCTACGTGACTGCACAAATGATGGGTCTCGGTGACGATGCACACGCGGCCATGATGGACAAGCTCTGGAAAGAAAAAGCCATCATGCGTTCCATGGAGGATCTTGCCGGGTTTTACAGTAATTTTGGAGTCGATCCAAAGACGTTTCTTGCAACCTCAAAATCTTTCGCCGTCGATGTCAGGATGCGCAAGCAACAACGCATGGTCCAGGCTTATGGCATCCGCGCCACGCCGTCCCTGGTGCTGAACGGCAAGTATCGCATTGCAGGCAATGCGGCTGTTCCAAGCTTTGATGTCATGCTCGATGTGGTCGACTACCTGATTGCTGCGGAGGCTGAGTAGGGATTTTCCGGCCCGAAACTAAAAGCCAAACAGCATGTAGGTGCCAACGAGGGCCAGGAACAACCCGAATACCCGCCGTACCGCCCCGGGTGGTAAGCGATAAACGGTAGCCGCTCCAAGCGGTGCGGCCAGCGCGCCAAACAGTGCAATTCCTGCAAATGCAGGCAGGTACACGTAACCCAATGCCGCGTCCGGCAGACCACTCCCCTGACCCAGTACAACGAAAGACAGTGAGCCGGCGATCGCGATCGGGTAGCCGCATGCCGCGGAGGTTGCGACAGCTCTTTGCGGGTACACCCCGTGCCACAGCAGCCATGGCACCGTCATGGCGCCACCACCGATACCGATTAGGGCCGAAATAAAACCGATAAAGCCGCCGGCGGCTGACGCGGAATGCCGACCAGGTAGTGGTTTTTCGCCATCGCCATTGCGGCCGAGAATCAACTGGAGACCGGCCAGAATGGCAAACAGGCCAAAGATACGGATCAGGATTTCTCCCTGCAGAAAATCCGCAATGGCGGCGCCCAGGATGGAGCCTGCTGTCAGGCCCACGGCCATTGAACGCACCAGTGGCCAGTGGATGGCCCCCTTGCGGTGGTGTGCCACCAAGGAACTCAGTGAAGTCACCAGCATGACGGAAAGGGAAGTCCCCACGGCCATGTGGATGGCCCACGGGGCGGTTATGGGATCCCTGAGGAACAGGTAAGTCAGGGCCGGGACCACGATAAATCCCCCACCAATTCCGAGAAAACCCGCCAGGTAGCCAGCCAGCAATCCAATCAACGCAAATTCAAACCACATTATTTTGACCTTTTCAGTTCGGCAGGCTCCTAAGGCCTGTTTACAGGCCCTATGCAAATTTCCTTGCCGCCAGATTCTCATTTACCCATTCTGAAGCGGTGAACCCAACATCTTACACGCGGGAAGGATAACTTAAATCATCAGCAAATTTACCAGGCAGTTTGGTCTTGCTATAGTGCTGTCGACGTTGCCGGGATGAGTAAGCCCCCTGGATCAATCGAGGATATAATCATGCGAATTGTGTTGCTGGGCGCAACTGGTTTTGTCGGACACCACCTGTTACCTGAATTAGCCTCTGCGGGACATCAGTGTCTCGTGTTGTGTCGTTACCTACCGGGATGCCGGGATCTGGCCCTGGTCCCGGGGGTCGAACTCAAGCAGGTAGACGTACACGACAGCGGGGTGTTGAAAGAACAGTTGGAGGGTGCCGACGCAGTAATCAATATGGTGGGTATCCTTAATGAGTCCGGCCGTAGCGGCAAGGGTTTTCGCAGGGTGCATGTGGAATTGACGGAAAAACTCATCGAAGCCTGCCGTGAAACGGATGTACACCGCTTGCTGCAGCTTAGCGCCCTCAATGCAGGAAAAGGCGACAGCCATTACTTGGTCAGCAAGGGTCAGGCCGAAGATCTGATCAGGCAGGCAACGGACCTGGACAGCACAATTATTCAGCCGTCGGTAATTTTTGGCGAGAACGATTCCTTTTTCAACCGCTTCGCCGGCCTGTTGAGCTTGATGCCGGTCCTGCCGCTCGCCTGCCCACAGGCCAGGTTGCAGCCGGTCTGGGTGGGGGATGTGGTCAAGGCGATGACCATCGCACTGGAGGATTCTACAACAGCGGGCGCAACCCTGATCCTGGTTGGACCCAGGGAGTACAGCCTCAGGGAATTGGTGGAATGGACAGCCAGGACCGCCGGCCTGAAACGGCGCATCGTTGGCCTGCCCGATGCGGCTTCACGCATACAGGGCTGGCTGATGGATTTCCTGCCCGGCAAACCGTTTTCGAGTGACAATTACCGCTCATTGCAGATTGCTAACACCAGCACGGAAAATTCCCTGTGGAACTTCGGTATCCGTCCTCAAGCACTGGAAAGCATTGTTCCCGGCTACCTGGGGAATTCGATTCATCAGGATCACCTGAGTCGTTTCAGAAAGCAGGCGGGGCGCTGACGATGCCGCCAGAATTTCACCAGGAGCAAGACCAAGGGGTGTACCTGGTTGGCGGTGCGGTCCGAGATGAACTCCTGGGCGTTGCGTACAAGGAACGGGATTGGGTGGTGGTGGGCAGCACGCCCGAGGCCCTGCTTAAAAAGGGTTACAAACAGGTTGGAGCTTCATTTCCAGTATTCCTTCATCCCGACACGGGCGAGGAATACGCGCTTGCGCGCACGGAAAGGAAACAGGGTCACGGCTACCATGGGTTTATCGTTGATTTTCATTCCGGTGTCACACTGGAAGAAGACCTGGCCCGCAGGGATCTGACCATCAACGCAATGGCGCGCGGCCCTGATGGCGCTTTGACCGATCCGTATGGAGGAAAAGCCGACCTGGAGTCCAGGTTGCTGCGTCACGTTTCCCCTGCATTTTCGGAAGATCCGCTACGAGTTCTCCGGGTCGCTCGTTTCGCGGCCCGTTTCGCCCCGCTGGGCTTCACCGTGCATCCTTCTACCCAGGTGTTGATGCAGCAGATAACCGAGTCCGGGGAATTGTCGCAGCTGGTGCCTGAAAGGGTCTGGGGGGAAATTGAATCCGCGCTGTCGACCGGGCAACCCGGGGTGTTCGTTGACGTACTTCGGCAATGTGGTGCCTTGTCGGTATTACTGCCGGAAGTCGATGCCCTGTTTGGTGTGCCGCAGCCCGCAAAGTATCACCCCGAAATCGATACTGGAATTCACATCATCATGGCAATGAACCTGGCAGCTAAGGCGGGATGGTCAGCAAGGGTGGTTTTCGCACTGCTGCTGCACGACCTGGGAAAGGGAATTACCGACCCGGGTAACTGGCCTTCCCATGTCGGCCATGAACGCGCAGGTGTTGCACTGGTCGAGAAGTTCTGTGAGCGGTTTCGTGTTCCGGGTGCCTACCGGGAACTTGCGATTAAAGTCTGCGCCCTGCATCTGCGCTGTCACCGGCTGATGGAGATGCAGTCATCCCGCGTGATGGCATTACTCGAGGATGCCGACCTGTTGCGCCGGCCAGAGCAACTGGAGTCGTTTGTACAGGCATGTGAGGCTGATTACCGCGGCAGAAAGGGCTGTGAGGAGCGTGAATATCCGCAGGCGCGCAGACTGGCGGCTGCATTGGAAGCCAGCCTCTCCATCAAAGCAAGGCAGCTGGACACTGCAGGGCTGGATGGTCGCGCCATCGGCAAGTTGCTACGGCGTTCCCGCATCGAGCTTATATCCCACGTATTGCATCAGTAAGGAAATTTTAAAGTCTGTGGGACAGGTCCAGCAATTTAAATCCGCTCAGGGGAAAATCCAGCTCCCGCCCAAGGCCCATGACCTGGAAACGTTCGCCCATCATTCCGGGCATCGTCAGTTGCCGGGTCTGGGCATTGAGTGACATGCCCCCGTCCTCGCTACGCGCAACCTGCTTAGCCAGCACTTGCTCCAAGCCGCAGCCCAGCAGAAACATGACCTGGTTGGTATAACCTTCAACTTGCAGCCCGCTCTGGTCTGCCGCTTCGGCCAGGGCGGTGAAGTCGACGAAGGCTGTGATGTCTTGCAAGCCCGGCCAGAAAAAGACATCATCATGCGCGCGGTGCCGGTAATGGCAAATAAGGGTGCCGTCGTTGCGCTCGTGCAGGTAGTATTCGCGGCGTGGATAACCATAGTCGATGAACAGCGCCAGGCCACGGTGCATGCTGCGGGTGACTGCCGACAGCCAGCCGGGTAGTTGAAGGTTTAGTTCGGACTGGTAACCGCCCTGAAGCTCCACACCGAGATTGCCGCAGGCTGTAGCCAGCTTCGCCGGGGCGGGCCGGCTTGACCAGCCAAAGCCATTACCCGATGCAACGACGCAGATCTGTTCCACCCCGGATGCAGTAACGCGAAATCGCTCAACGGCCAGGGCGTCGATCACTTCATTGGCCAGTATCACGCCCTGCCAGGCCTCCTCGGGTGGCCGGTCCAGCCATTCGACCCGGTGCGACCACTGAGGCGCCGTGGCGGTGAGGTGCTCACGCTGCACCTTCCGCAGGTCGGCGCTGCGTTCCAGGATCAGGTATCGATGTGGCCGGAAAGGTTCATCGATCAATTGCAGAATATCCGCTGCGAGGCGCCCGCTGCCGGCCCCGATTTCCAGGATGTCATACTTTCCCAGGTGTTCTGCGACTTCTTCAATCTGCCGGGCCATGCAAGCTGCAAACAAGGACCCCAGTTCCGGCGATGTAATGAAGTCGCCCCTGGCGCCAAATTTGTGCAGGCCTGCGGAGTAGTAACCCAGCCCGGGTTGGTATAGCGCCATTTCCATGTAACGGGAAAAAGGCATCATCCCCTCAGCACGAATTTCCTGGCGAATCGTGTCGCGCAGTACATCACTCAGTTGCTTGAGTTCATCAGGGGGTTCGGGCAGCGTGACGCGGGACTTGGGGTGTCGGGACATAAGGTATTATGTGATGATGTC
>JAZFSS010000207.1:0-3158 GCA_036446275.1 Gammaproteobacteria bacterium
GTCAGTGATGTAAACGCAGACTCGATCACCAACGCCGCCGGTGTGTGCCGGCTTGCCAATTGGGTTGCAATGGCGGCACCCAATGAACGGCCTAGTAACACGATACGTTGGGGCTGGATATCGCGTTCAACCGTTAAATACCGCCAGGCTGCCTCTGCGTCACGATAAGTACCGTGTTCCGACGGCTTGCCGTCACTACGGCCGTAGCCCCGGTAGTCGAAAATCAAGCAGGCGAAACCGAGATCATGAAAAAGTCGTAGCGATTCGATGCGATGAGAAATGTTACCGGCGTTGCCGTGAAAAAATAGGATTACCTGCTGTGCCTCGGATCTTGGTACAAACCACCCGTCCAGGGTCAGGCCGTCTTCGGTGGCAAATTGAACCGACTCGAATTCCAGCCCGGCGCTGGCGGGCGTGGTTACCACGTCCCGGGACGGTACGTTGGGGTAGTACAGAAGCTTGGACTGGAAAAAAAACATGGACAGCAGTAGCAGCCCGTAGGCGCCAGCGATCCAACCCATGATTGTCCAAATAGTACCCAATAGCGTCAGTTCTCCGTCACCCCGCCTCACTGTACCCGTGCCTCCAGGGTAACGTAACAAGAACCCCCGGGTTTCGGCTGGCTGATCTGTCTAGGTGGCGTATTGGCACATTTGATGCATGGAGTATTGACAGGTTCACAACCCGGACCTGGTGCCCTATGGGTATAGGCTACCACTCCGACGGGAGTCCGTAATGAAAACCGTATCACTACAATTGGTGACAGTCGATCTTGAAAACGGAGAACGAGGAGTATTTATCGGTCTTCCTTTGATTCCTGAAGATAGTGGCGATCTGGATCACCAGGTAGAGGAAATCTGGTTTTCCGATATACAGGATGTGCCGGAACACTTGACCTTTGCACAACTGATAAAAATGGTCGAATTGCAAGTTTGTCGTTGCACCAGTGGCGTCCAGTAACGCTATTACCTGCACTTTTCCCAATTCACCTGCCGACAGTTGATTTGCCGGACCACCGACGTTTATAAATGGCCGGGTACCATCTGGCCTATATTTAGGAACTGTTCTCCAAATAGGGTGGGTGAGTGGTTGTCGCCCCGTCATTCTGGCCTTTGCCTACTGCTTTCGGGAATAAATGCCATGATGACTATTAATCTCGCCTAAAGCGCCTACTTTCGCCTAAGGGCGCCTACTGTTGGTGGCGCGAAGCCGCCAAGCACGCAAAGAAAAAGCAGTAAAATCTTTGCGTCTTTGCGAGATCTATAATCCTATCGTACTTATTAAGTTGCCAGACAGATTCCGGCCCATAAAACCCGACTTTAATAAGGGTCCCCGTTCTTGTTCCTTGCCGGGCCGTTCCTGGTTCGGTGTATGATGTTACATCGCATATTGCCTTGTTACGAGGGCGAACCCCGGCCGATGGCTGACTGTTCTGAACGACTTAAGGTCGTAGAAGAAAGGTTACAGTTTGCGGCCCGCAAGGCGGGCCGCGATCCTCGGCGAATTACTCTGATCGCGGTGTCAAAAACCCAGCCAAAGGCACGCGTGGCGGAGTTGCTATCGGCGGGGCATCGGCAATTCGGTGAAAGTACACTGCAAGACGCCATGAGCAAAATTCCGCACTTTGCGTCTTCTGAGGCAGTTTGGCATTTTGTTGGCCATCTTCAATCCAACAAGGCGAAGTTGGTTTCCGAGCATTTCTCATGGGTGCATTCCGTAGATACTCTAAAACTAGCGGCCAGGATTTCCGCTGCCGCCGTACAGGTAGACCGCCAGGTCAACATTCTGCTGCAGGTCAATATTGCAAAGGATCCCGCCAAGTTCGGCGTATCCCCGGATGAAGTGCCGGCAGTTGCAGAACATCTGCTGGAAGCGGAGTTGCCGGGGGTGGTGCTGAAAGGATTGATGGCCATCGGGCCACAGGGTGCCGACCCGCCCGGGTTGCAACGGGCGTTTGCGCGAATGCGCAGACTGCAGGAATCCTGCGCGCAAAAATTCGGCCCTGAGTGGTTTGCGGAGCTCTCTATTGGGATGAGTGGAGATTTCGAGGTAGCCGTCGCCGAAGGCGCCACCATGGTAAGGGTGGGCACCGCGATATTCGGAGCTAGAGAAAAAATTAACAATTAAAAATTTTTAATCTTCTACCAGCTCATCTAGTGCGTCATCCATATGCAACTCGGTTAGCTCAGTAAAACCACCGATCCATTTGTTGTCGATAGTAATTTGCGGCACCATGCGGGCGCCGTTGGTAACCGATGCAAATTCCTGCCGCGCCTCTTTGTCCAGATCAATGCGCATCTCATCAAAGGGGATCTTCCATTTATCCAGGAGTTTTTTGGTCTTATCACAAATGGGGCAAACCCCCGTGCCATATACCTTTACTCGTGCCATCGTTGTTCCTCGCAATGACGTATAAATCGGAGGTTCCTTAGAGATTCAGGTCCCAGGGTAAAGGCAGTACCGGGACAATTTCCAAATCAGTGATTGAACTGGGCGGTCAAGCGAGCCCTTCATCGATGCGCCGTTTAGGGACTTAAGTGGGCAACGGTAGTGCTCTTGACCAATCTAAGTCGGGCTAATAGTTGTTCGGCTTGCTGCTTAAAATCTTTCCGGTAGCGTTTAGGGATCGGTTGTGCTGCTGGTAGCGGCGCGGTGAGCGGATTGCGGTGCACTCCGTCCACCAGAAATTCGTAGTGCAGGTGGGGTCCGGTGGCCATGCCCGAACTGCCCACGTAGCCGATAGTTTGTCCTTGCTGTACACGTTTGCCGTCATAAATACCCCTGGCGTACCGTGAAAGGTGTCCATAAAGGGTCCTATAGCGATTGCCGTGTCTCACAATAATCGCTCTGCCGTAACCGCCCTTTCTGCCCTTGAAATAAATCACGCCGGCCCCGGCGGCCATGACCGGCGTACCCGTGGGCGCCGCATAATCCACTCCTTTATGAGCGCGAATAGTGTTTAATATAGGATGTTTGCGCTGCAGGTTAAATCGGGACGTAATGCGGGAAAACTTAAGCGGAGTTCGCAGGAAGGTCTTGCGCATGCTGTTACCGTCGGGTGTGTAGTAACTGTTTTCACCCGTAGGTGATGTAAAACGCACCGTTTGAAAAGTTATGCCTCGATTAATGAATTCCGCTGCGACGATATCGCCATCACC
>JAZFSS010000208.1:0-4539 GCA_036446275.1 Gammaproteobacteria bacterium
ATCTTTTATCTTCTTTTAGGTTCTATACTCCGCATTTATACGTACGTAGTCATAGGAAAGGTCGCAGGTCCAAACCTGATCCTTGGCATCACCGCGGCCTAGTTCAACTCGAATCGTAATATCGCTACGCGCCATTACTCGCGTTCCTTGCTCTTCCGTATATTCCGCGGCCCGCGCGCCGTCTTGAACTATACATACTTCATCCAAATAGATATTTACACGGGAAATATCGAAATCGGCAATCTCTGCACGGCCTAGGGACGCCAGGATACGACCCCAATTAGGATCTCCCGCAAAAAGGGCGGTTTTCACCAACGGAGAATGCGCTATTGTGTAAGCGGCACGAGTGCATTCTTCCTTATCTCGCCCGGCTTCAATGCATATCGTAACCAGCTTGGTGGCCCCTTCGCCATCTCGCACGATGGCTTGAGCCAATTCCCGGCACAGGTCGGTAAGCGCCTGATTGAAGGATTGGTAGGCAACCTCCCTGTCAGAGGAAAGGGTCAGGCCGTTACTACCAGTCGCTATCAAGACACATGCATCATTGGTAGAGGTGTCCCCATCTACAGTAATGCGGTTAAAGGATTCGCCAACGGCGTTATCCAGACAACGCTGCAATAGCCCATCGTCCACCCCGATATCTGTTGCGATAAATGCCAGCATGGTTGCCATATCCGGCCGAATCATGCCTGCCCCTTTTGCGATTCCTGTAAGAGAAACCGATTTACCGAGAAGTTCAATCCGGCGACTCGCGGCCTTGGGCACCGTATCGGTTGTCATTATGCCTTCGGCCGCCTGCAACCAACCATTCTCATCCAAAGCATCTAACGCGTTTGGAATGCCCCGCACAATGGCCTCAAGCGGTAGTGGTTCACCAATAATTCCGGTAGAAAAAGGCAGTACCTGCGCCGGGAGACAACCGGTCTGATCAGCGAGAACTGCGCAACTCTTCTGACTAATACGCAAACCTTCCGCTCCCGTCCCAGCATTAGCATAACCGGTATTGATCAATAGATAGCGCGGAGCGCCAGATCTGATGTGTTGCTTTGCCACGGCAACCGGCGCCGCATGAAAGGCATTGCGCGTAAAGACTGCCGCACAACCCGCGTCGTCGGAAACTTCCATTATGACCAGATCCGGCCGCCCCTCCTTCCGAATGCCCGCGCAAGCGGTCCCTAGACGGACACCGGCTACGGGGTTAAGTTGCGGGAGCCTTTTGATATCCCTCATGGCTGTACTCTGTTTCAGTTTGTCTGGCGGAATACCCGTTCAAGCGCCGGGCACAATCAGACAAGTTTGCCATGACAGTGTTTGTATTTTTTTCCGGAACCACAGGGACATGGTTCATTACGACCTATTTTTGGTTCATCGCGCACAAATGGCGTATGTGGTATTTCAGATTCCGCTGATTCCTCGCCCGCACCCCCACCCTCCATGGCGTTTGCAGTGGCATGCCGGTACTCCATTGGGACACGACGGCGACGCTGTTGCTCGACCGCCTCGACATCTTCTTCGGCACGGACACGGACTGTCGATAGATATCCAGTCACGTCGTGCTTGATCCGGTCTAACAAAGAGGAAAATATTAAAAATGCTTCCCGTTTGTATTCCTGCTTCGGGTTTTTCGCCGCATAACTTCGCAAACCAATGCCCCGGCGTAGATAATCCATGGCCCCAAGATGTTCCTTCCAACTTGTATCCAGTACCTGCAACATCAAGGCCTTCTCAAAGTGCCGCATAACACTGAAACCAGCCTGCTGTTCTTTCTCCTCATACAATGCTTCTAGCGCATGCAAAATTCGCTCGCGCAAAGTTTCTTCGTGCAGAGCTTCGTCAGTATCAAGCCATCCCTGGATATCCAACTGCGCTCCAAACTGCTGGGTAACGGCCTCCTGTAATCCGGCCACATCCCATTGCTCGTCCATGCTTCCGGGAGGTACAAATTGGTCGATAACTCCATTTACTACATCATTGCGAATTGAACCGATCGTCTCGGATACGTCCTCCGCAGCCATTAATTCGTTACGTTGTTGGTAGATGACTTTACGCTGGTCATTGGCTACGTCGTCAAATTCCAGCAGATTCTTACGAATGTCGAAATTGTGCGCCTCCACCTTGCGTTGAGCATTTCCGATCGCCTTGGTGACCCAGGGATGCTCGATCGCTTCACCTTCCTGCATACCGAGCTTCTGCATCAGCCCCGATACTCGATCAGAAGCAAAGATTCGCATTAAGTTGTCTTGCAAAGACAAATAGAACCGACTGGAGCCGGGGTCGCCCTGCCTTCCAGACCGGCCACGTAACTGATTATCAATGCGTCGGGATTCATGACGCTCCGTACCAATAATATGCAGGCCGCCGGCCTTCACTACCTGTTCGTGGCGCTTTTTCCACTCTGCTCTAACTTTTTCCCGGGTAGCCCCATCCGGATTGTCTAGCGCTTGCAGTTCCGCCTCCAGATTGCCGCCTAATACAATATCGGTGCCACGACCTGCCATATTAGTGGCTATAGTCACCGTTCCAGGGCACCCCGCTTGGGCTACAACGTGAGCCTCTTTCCTATGCTGCTTGGCATTAAGTACCTGGTGTTTGATACCAGCCTTTTTTAACAGCTCAGACAGGTGCTCCGATGTTTCCACAGTCGTGGTACCGACAAGTGTCGGTTGCTTGCGCTGCTGACAGTCTCGAATATCGTCCAGAATGGCATCGAATTTCTCGTCGCGGGTCAAAAACACCAAATCTCCTAGGTCCCCGCGGATCATATCCATGTGCGTCGGAACCACTAGAACTTCGAGCCCATAGATCTGTTGAAACTCAAAGGCCTCTGTATCGGCGGTACCTGTCATACCCGAAAGCTTGTCGTAAAGCCGAAAATAGTTTTGAAAGGTAATTGACGCCAGGGTCTGATTCTCATTTTGGATAGTCACGCCTTCCTTCGCCTCAATCGCCTGATGCAACCCTTCGCCCCAACGACGTCCTTCCATAGTACGTCCGGTGAACTCATCAACAATAATTATCTGCTGATCCTTAACAAGGTACTCTACATCACGATGAAACAACGCATGGGCACGTAGCGCAGCATTTAGATGATGTATAAGTGTTAAGTTAGCTGCATCATATAGACTATGCCCTTCTTCCATTAACCCTGCCTTAGAAAACAGCCCTTCTGCCTTTTCGTGCCCTTCCTCCGTCAGGTAGACTTGTTTGTCTTTTTCATCCACAGAGTAGTCGCCAGGCCCGTCTTCTTCTTCCTGGCGAACTAGCTGAGGAATCAAGCGATTTATTTTTTCGTATAATTCAGACAGATCATCGGTGGGGCCTGAAATTATTAACGGTGTCCGGGATTCGTCAATTAGAATAGAGTCCACCTCATCGACAATGCCGAAAGAAAGGCTGCGCTGCATTTTCTCGTCCAAACTGAACGCCATGTTGTCCCGCAGATAGTCAAAACCAAACTCGTTATTGGTGCCATAGATAATATCAGCCTGGTATGCCGCACGTTTTTCCTCCATATCCTGTCCAGGCACGACAACGCCTGTTGTCATGCCTAGAAACTCATACAACTTGCCCATCCATTCAGCATCGCGCCGGGCCAAATAATCGTTTACCGTAATGATATGTACACCGTTGCCAGTTAGTGCATTCAAATAGGCTGACAACGTAGCCACCAAGGTTTTCCCCTCACCTGTGCGCATCTCGGCTATCTTGCCTTCATGCAAGACCATGCCACCGATTAGCTGCACATCGAAATGGCGCATGTCTAACGACCGCTTGCCCGCCTCTCGCACCGTAGCAAATGCCTCAGGCAATAAATCTTCCAAGCTCGCCCCATCTTGCAGGCGCTGACGAAATTCATTTGTACGCGCCCTGAGTTCAGCATCACTCAATGACTGTACTTGCTCCTCTAAGGAGTTGATCTTCCCTACAGCCCCAGAAAAGCGCTTGAGCTGCCGCTCGTTGCGACTACCGAAAACCTTGCGAAATAGTTTGCTAATCATTAAGTTAAATCTTTGCGGTGATGCGAAAAATGAAAAACGGTTAATGATACCGTAGTTACCGGTAATGGTGGTCTATAAAGGTAATATTTCAAGAATATAAGCGGGCTGGAGTACGAAACAGGCCGGGACCACGGCGGGCCTTCCGGGCTAAACCCACGCGCGGGAACTAACCGCCGGCCTTGATATACCGGATAGGATCTACGAATTTTCCGTCCCGCAGAACCTCGAAATGGACGTGGGTGCCAGTTGACCGGCCGGTAGAACCCATCAAGGCGATGCTTTGACCCTTGCTCACCCGGTCACCAAGTTTGACCAAATTTCTATGGTTATGGGCGTATCGTGTGGCGTAGCCACTGCCATGATCAATTTCCACCAGATTGCCAAAGCCGGCGTATCTTCCAGACCGTGTAACTACTCCTGCCGCTACTGCTATTATGTCGGAGCCTTGCTTGCCGGCAAAATCAATCCCCTTATGAAACTCCCGCCGTCCATTGAAAGGATTTCTCCTATTCCCGAAATAAGATGAGGTCCATCCGCTTGT
>JAZFSS010000209.1:0-8019 GCA_036446275.1 Gammaproteobacteria bacterium
ATTTACCGGCCAAGGAGGGCTGCCCATGTACTATTCCCAATCTGCATTTACTCTCATCGAACTCATGGTGGTGGTCGCCATTGTGGGCGTACTCACTGCCATCGCGGCGCCGTCCTACCGGGATTATGTGGTTCGGGCCAAGGTATCCGAGCTGATCATGGCCGGCGCCAGCGGTAAGATCGCGATCGCGGAATTTGCCCAGATCCAGGGCACCTTGCAAGGCTCCGGCATCGGCATGACCATCGGCACCGAGGGCCGCTATTTGTCGGTCGCCGATATTGACGAGGACGGCCTCATTACCCTTACCGCCCGGGCGGAGGATCTTGGCGCCGCCGGCGACGTCACCTTGGTATTAACTCCCGAATTGGAGCCGTCAGGGGTAATTACCTGGACCTGCACAAGCAACAGCGATCCGGATTACCTGCCGACTTCCTGCCGGTTGTAGATCGACCCAACCACTAGAACTTAACATATCTTATTGATATCTAAATATATTTTACGTAGCGAGCAAAACCGGGCCGGAAACGGCCCTGCAGTTCACTCTCAAATCGTAAAGTTCTTGGTTTTGCGGACGAGTACATGGAATAGGGAAATAACCTGGATACCCTGTAAGAGCACCCCAAGAACCCTGAGCAGAAGCTGCATCAGGGGCTAGGTGGTGCGCTATGCAGTGGAATATCCACGATAACGGATATTCGCTCCTGGATTTTAGTATCAGGGGGAAATCCCTTTGGCGTTGACGATTCCTGAAAAGGGGGAATTTTGTCCAGTTGCAGCACAGTGAAAGGACGTTAGACCGTAATGGCAGCGACTAATCCACAGATTCGTCTGACTGGCTTGGCACGGCGCCTGGTAAGCGACGGGTTCCTGCAAGAATCTGATGCCTCGTCGGCACAAGAAGCAGCCCACCGACGACGCCAGCCCTTCGTCAGTTACCTGGTTGAGAATCAGATTCTTGACAGCCGTGAAATCGCCCTGGCGTCCTGCCATGAATTCGGCGTTCCGCTATTTGATCTTAAGGCCATGGATCTGGAATCCGCCCCCATCCAACTGGTGGATGAAAAACTGATCCAGCGACACCATGCGTTGCCTCTTTTCAAACGCGGTACACGTTTGTTTGTGGCTGTGTCGGACCCAACAAATTTCGCTGCCCTGGATGAAATTAAATTCCACACGGGCATTAGCACCGACTCGATCCTGGTGGAAGAAGACAAACTCACCGATGCCATCAATAAGCTCTTCGACAACATGGAAGCCAGCATGTCTGAGCTGCTGGACGAAGACCTGGAAAACCTTGAGATCGATGCTGAGGATGACAATGCCGGTGCCGGCGATATCAAGGAGTCGGATCTGGATGAAGCCCCGGTGGTGCGCTTTGTTAACAAGGTGCTGGTGGACGCTATTAACAAAGGCGCCTCGGATATCCATATTGAACCCTATGAAAAAACCTGCCGGGTGCGTTTCCGGCAGGATGGGGTGCTGCACGAGATCACCTCTCCACCCATTGGTCTGGCAGTGCGCATTGTGGCCCGTCTGAAAGTCATGAGCCGCATGGATATCGCGGAGCGCCGTGTTCCCCAGGACGGGCGCATACGCATGCATCTCTCCAAGAACCGGGCCATTGATTTCCGTGTCAATACTTGCCCAACCCTATACGGCGAGAAGATTGTGCTGCGTATCCTGGATGCCAGCATCGCCAAGATGGGTATTGACTCCCTGGGCTATGAAGATCACCAGAAGCAGTTGTTCATCGACGCCATCCACAAACCCTATGGAATGGTATTGGTCACCGGCCCCACAGGCAGCGGCAAGACCGTGTCGCTATATACGGGCCTCAACATACTCAATACACCGGATCGTAATATTTGCACCGTAGAGGATCCGGTGGAAATCAATGTACCGGGGATTAATCAGGTCAATATGAACCAAAAGGCGGGCCTCACCTTCGCAACGGCACTACGGGCCTTTCTCCGCCAAGATCCGGATATCATTATGGTGGGCGAAATCCGCGACTTGGAAACCGCGGAGATCGGTATCAAGGCGGCTCAAACCGGTCACTTAGTACTATCCACCCTACATACCAACGACGCGCCGCAGACCATGACCCGTCTCGTGAACATGGGGGTGCCAGCCTACAACATCGCCGCTACCGTACACCTGATTATTGCCCAGCGCTTAGCGCGGAGACTCTGCGCGAATTGCAAAAAACCTACTGATATTCCCGAACATGCCTTGCTGGAGGCGGGTTTCTCGGGTGACGAATTGGGCAACCTGGAGATCTACGATCCCAACGGCTGTGACCAATGCACCCGGGGTTACAAGGGCCGGGTCGGCCTCTACCAGGTAATGCCGGTATCCGAGGCAATGGGTCGGATTATCATGGATGGTGGTAATGCCATGCAGATCGCGGACCAGGCCACGGCGGAAGGAATCTCTGACTTGCGCACCTCAGGTCTGAATAAGGTGCGGCAGGGTATTACCAGTCTCGAAGAAATCAATCGCGTAACCAAGGATTAAGCTATGGCAGCACAAGCACTTAAACAGCATTTATTTATTTGGCAGGGCACCGACAAGCGCGGTACCAAGGTCAAAGGTCAATCCCGGGGCATCAGTATGGCCCTGATAAAGGCTGATCTCCGACGCCAGGGTATTTTACCAAAAAAGATTCGTAAGAAATCGAATTTCTTCGATGCGGTCAAGAAGAAACCGGTCAAGGCAAAAGACATCGCCATATTCATGCGCCAGCTGGCAACCATGCTGGGGGCCGGAGTGCCTCTGGTGCAAAGCTTCGACATCATCGGGCGTGGCCATGAAAACCCCTCGATGCAGGCACTGGTAATGGGGGTGAAAAATGATGTGGAGGGCGGCAGCACGTTGGCGGAGGCCCTTGGCAAACACCCGCTGCACTTTGACGACCTGGTATGCAGCCTGGTGGAGGCCGGTGAACAGGCCGGTGTGCTGGAGACCTTGCTGGATAAGATCGCCACTTATAAGGAAAAGACCGAGTATCTTAAGAGCAAAATCAAAAAGGCCCTATTCTATCCAGTGGCTGTAATGATTGTGGCCGGGATCGTGACTACGATCCTACTGTTGTTTGTGGTACCGCAATTTAAAGAATTGTTTGGTAATTTTGGTGCCGATCTGCCGGCCTTTACCCTTTTTGTTATTGGCCTGTCCGAATTCTTGCAGGAATGGTGGTGGGCGGTGTTTGGGGCCTTGGGTTTTGGCTTTTACGGCTTTAATCAAGCGCGCAAAAGATCCAGAAAGCTGCGTGAGGTGCTAGACCGGCTGATCTTGAAGATCCCGGTTATCGGCGCAATTCTGCGCAAGGCCGCCATCGCCCGCTATGCACGGACGCTGTCAACGATGTCCGCGGCCGGCGTACCTTTGGTGGAAGCCCTGTACTCGGTATCGGGCGCTACCGGCAACATTGTATACGCCAATGCCGTACTCGAGATGCGGGAACAGGTGGCCACCGGCCAGCAATTGCAGCTGGCCATGACCCAAACCGGGTTGTTTCCGAACATGGTGGTACAAATGGTCGCCATCGGCGAGGAATCCGGCTCCCTGGATGAGATGCTGAGCAAGGTGGCGGACTTCTATGAACAGGAAGTGGACGATGCGGTAGACGGCCTTAGCAGCTTGTTGGAGCCGTTAATTATGGCGGTATTGGGCGTGCTGATTGGCGGTTTGATCATCGCAATGTACCTGCCCATCTTCAAACTGGGAAGCGTCATTTAATAATCGGGGACGGATTTGAAACCCGTCCCCATATTTTAATCTGTCCCCGATACCTATTTTCGGCTACCCTCGGGGACAGATTTAAAATCTGTCCCCATTGGTTATAACAGCTACCAATAGAATCTACTGAAACCATGACGACTACCATTGTCCAGCTATTACAGTCCAACACGGCGCTTTGGGTGTCTGTCGCAGCGATATTGGGGCTCGTTGTGGGCAGCTTTCTCAATGTGGTCATTCACCGTCTGCCTCTCATTATGGAACGGGAGTGGATGGAGCAGTACCAGGAACTGGCGGGCGAACCAAACCAGAATACGGTCAAGGAGGAACAACCACCCGTCAATCTAGTTACCCCAGGCTCCCAGTGTCCACATTGCGGCCATCACATCCGCGCATGGGAGAACATCCCCGTAATTAGCTACCTGCTGCTGCACGGCCGATGCTCCAATTGCCACGTAGCGATTTCTGTCCGCTATCCGATTGTGGAGCTGATTACGTGCCTGCTGTCTGCAGTAGTAGCCTGGCATTTCGGATTCGGTTGGCAGGCCGTCGCCGCAATGCTGTTGACCTGGTCACTCATTGCGCTTAGCGCAATTGACATCGATCATCAATTACTACCGGACGCGATTACCCTGCCTTTGTTATGGGCTGGTTTGACAATCAGTCTGTTCCCCGTGTTTATTGACTCACAGGCAAGTATCTCGGGCGCGCTGGCAGGATATTTATGCCTCTGGGTCATTTACCACTTGTTCAAATTGATCACGGGAAAGGAGGGCATGGGGTATGGTGATTTTAAGCTGCTGGCGGCATTAGGAGCCTGGATGGGCTGGAGCGCGTTGCCCATTGTGGTACTGTTGTCTTCCGTTGTCGGCGCGATAGCCGGAATCACTATGATTATAGTACGAGGCCGTGACCGCCAAGTGCCGATCCCCTTTGGACCCTATCTGGCAGCCGCAGGCTGGCTTACCCTGTTGTGGGGTACACACATAGCGGATATCTATCTGCGGTGGGCGGGAAGCCTTGCTTGACTGCAACCAGGTTGTGAGGGCGGGTGGTCTGGTGCGTTCAAAGGTGTTGGACTACGAAAATCCGCAAGCACGACAATGCTGGTCATTGGCCTAACCGGCGGCATCGGCACTGGCAAATCGGCAGCCGCGGACCGGTTTGCCAGTCATGGCATCCCGGTGATCGATGCGGATTCCATTTGCCGTGAACTGGTGGAACCGGGCAAACCTGCGCTGGGAGAAATTGTCCGATATTTCGGCCCCAAGCACCTGAATCCGGATGGCACTTTGAATCGAGCGCGCCTGGGTGAAGCAGTGTTTTCTGATATGGATGTCCGACGACGGCTGGAGGCTATCCTGCACCCAAAGGTACGACAAGTAATCCAGCAACGATTGGCGGAATTGGAAGCACCCTATTGTGTTGTTGTGATCCCCCTGCTGGTAGAAGCCAATCAGCGGGATCTGGTAGACCGTGTACTGGTCACGGATAGCCCCTTGGATCTTCGCTACCAACGCCTGGCCAAACGGGATGGAAAGAGTCGGGAACAGGTGGACAAGATTCTGGCGGCCCAGTCCCCTCCCAGCAGCCGCTGCGAGGTTGCCGACGACATTATCTCCAACGATGGCGGCCCGGAGCACCTGTACGATCAGGTGGATGCGCTCCATCTCCAGTATCTGGCAATGGCGCAACAATCTACTAATTCCGAATAAGTGATCTAAACGCCGATTTGTAATTTTAGGCGGACATTTGCCTCCGCCCCTCTTGTGCGGGAAAATGATCGCTCCCCCACCAGTGCGGTGTAACGAATAACATGTACATATCAGCGTGTCGAGCCAAATAATCTATGAACAGCCGCTAAATGAAAGAACCCGCGCTTTTCTGCGTCTGGAGTTTTTGTTCAATTGGGCTCGATATCATCTGGAACAACCAAGCCTCTGGGATAGCCGGGCCGCCCTTGCGAGTATTCTGGACATCCTCAGCATCCTCAGCCGCACCGATCTAAAATCAGAATTGATCAAAGAACTGGAGCGCCATGCAGCCAAGCTGTCCCGGTTGGGACTAAATCCGGACGTAGACAAGCAACGCTTGGAAGACGTGTTGGACGAATTGGACATCCTTATCGATAATTTTCGTACTCCAAACGGCCAGCTTGCCAAGGATCTTAAACACAGCGACTTTCTTGTCAGCATCCAGCAGCGCGGGGCGATACCAGGCGGTACATGCGATTTTGATCTGCCCGCCTTCCACTATTGGCTACAATCGCCGGCAGATAGACGCCAGCGTGACCTGGGCGATTGGTTTGCAAACTTTGATCCCGTTGCAAAATCCATTCGTTTAATTCTCCAGCTTACTCGCGAAAGCAGCCGGCCCCAAAAAGAACTTGCTACTGGTGGGTTATTCCAGAGGAATCTGGATCCGGCAATTCCTTACCAACTAGTTCGCGTAGCACTTCCTGACAGTTCACCATACTATGCCGTTATCAGCGGTGGCCGCCATCGATTTACTGTGCGTCTTCTAAAGCAGAATTCTTACCAGGAACGTGCAGCACAAACCACCGAAGACGTGGAGTTTCATTTATCCTGCTGCGTGGTTTGACAGGGTAATTTGAGGGCTTTAGCAAAACTGAACACGCATCTATTAATGTCTATCTAGACGGTAACGCGCAATTAAATGTTGCACATTAACGCCAACTGTTCGCTTCTATGAAGCAATCCGACACCATTGTCCACTGCCCTACCTGCGGTCAAGTTGTAGCATGGAATCAGAAACAGCAGTGGAGACCCTTTTGCAGTGAGCGTTGCAAGCTTATTGATCTGGGAGAATGGTTAGACGAAAAAAACCGTATCCCCGGCGAACCCGCCTTGTCATCTGATTCCAGCGATCACGAGTAGCACAGGCGGTTAATTGAAATTCAGCTAAATATCCTTGGGCCACAGACCACGAATTGCAGCAATACCCTGCCCGCCATACCGACGCGAATTATTAATATCCGCCAAGGTTAATCCGCCTAACCCATAAACAGGTACGGTTGCAAAATTACACAAGGATGCAAAACCTTTCCATCCCAACTGTCGTGCATTAGGATGGCTCAACGTCGAACACACTGGAGACAGCACTACGAAGTCCACGCCGATATCCGCCGCAAGATCGAGCTCCCGGCGGTTATGACATGAAGCCGCCACCCAGTGATCCGCGTCCAAGGGGCGCGCATTATGTCGCAACATCTGATCAGCGCTAAGGTGGACGCCGTCAGCACCCACATCTAAGACAGTCTGTGGTGAGCTATTGAGTAATAAGCGGGCGCCCTGTGCTCGGCAACAGGCCAACACATCCCGCGCCACGCCTCGGAATTGCTGCTTCGATAACCGCTTAGCGCGAAGCTGAACCAGGCGAACTCCGTCGCTGAGCGCTTTTTCCAAGTTGGCAAAAAAATCTGGGTGCATAATTTCAGGTTCAGGCGTAATCAAATAGCAAGAGGGTAATTGCAAGGCGTGGATTATGGCGTTATTAGCGGCTGGAAAGCGGCGTTCACGTAATTTTCCCACGGCGACCCACTCCACCTCCTGACCTTCGCGGCCTGATGGCGTACCTTGCAGTTGTTCAATCCTCCATACATCAAGATCGACGTACCGCTCCGGATATTTATGCCTAATCCGAATTAATGGCTTAGGCTTGGAAAACCTCACTCCCAGTTCTTCCTTTAACTCTCGTCCAAGCGCCTCTAATACGCTTTCACCTTGTTCTAATTTGCCACCAGGAAATTCCCACATGCCACCTTGGTGCACATGGCTGGGACGGCGACTGATCAATACCTCGTTCCGTTCATTAACTATCGCCGCAACAGCCACGTGTAAAGGTTCATCGATTTCGGATGTCTTAGTAGGCATGTTGCATACAGATAAAAGATGAAAGATAAAAGGGTAGTGTCTCGGTTGTAGACCACAAACCAGAGAGGGTAGGACGTCCCCGTCGCTTAATCTCGTTGCGCCGTCCATGGCTTCACTCGAATCGGAGGCGTCTCGCGCCACTATCCGTGTTCCGCTCGCCGCCTACGACGCGTCGGACACTCCTCCCCTCTCTGTGTTACCGCTTCGAATAGCGTCAAGCTAAGTCACTACCCTTTCATCTTTTATCTTTTATCTTCTTTTAGGTTCTATACTCCGCATTTATACGTACGTAGTCATAGGAAAGGTCGCAGGTCCAAACCTGATCCTTGGCATCACCGCGGCCTAGTTCAACTCGAATCGTAATATCGCTACGCGCCATTACTCG
>JAZFSS010000210.1:0-9427 GCA_036446275.1 Gammaproteobacteria bacterium
CTATTTTATGGGAAACACCCGTATAGAAGAGCACTCGCTCGGTAGTAGTGGTCTTACCGGCATCAATATGCGCCATAATCCCGATATTACGGTAGCGCTCAATTGGAGTCTTACGTGCCACGGAAAACCACCTTTAATCAATGAAAACAGAATGAGTCTCAAAATTAAGTAACAACAAGTTACCAACGATAGTGGGCAAACGCCTTGTTAGCTTCAGCCATACGATGGGTATCTTCCCGCTTTTTAACAGCGGAGCCCCGGCTTTCCGATGCATCCATAATTTCACCGGCCAATCGGAAAGGCATCGATTTCTCCCCACGCTTGCGGGCCGCGTCGATCATCCAGCGCATGGCCAATGTAGTTCGGCGTACCGGCCGTACTTCCACCGGCACCTGGTATGTGGCACCACCCACGCGACGGGATTTTACTTCCACAACCGGCCGCACATTATCAAGCGCCTTTCCCAGCACTTCCATGGGGTCGCCCTTACCTTTTTCGGTAATTTGATCCAGCGCCCCGTAAATGATTTTCTCCGCTACGGATTTCTTGCCGGAATCCATAACCATGTTTACAAACTTAGCCAGCATCTCACTTCCGTATTTAGGATCCGGAAGGATCGCGCGTCTGCCAATTACTCTACGTCTAGACATTAAATGTGCTCAGCGGAATAAGAAACTAAGGTAATAATTAAGACTTAGGTCGCTTAGCGCCGTATTTCGAACGCCCTTGACGCCGCGACTCCACACCGGAAGCATCGAGACTTCCACGCACAATGTGATAACGGACGCCGGGCAGATCTTTAACACGACCACCCCGAATCAATACCACAGAGTGCTCCTGCAGATTATGGCCTTCACCACCGATATAAGTGGTCACTTCAAACCCGTTGGTCAATCGCACACGGGCCACCTTACGTAACGCTGAATTAGGTTTCTTCGGCGTAGTGGTATACACACGAGTACATACCCCGCGCTTTTGGGGCGACGCGCTCAGCGCAGGCACGCTGGTTTTATCCCGCTTACGCCGTCGCGGCTTACGTACCAGCTGATTAACTGTGGTCATACCAAAAGCGCCCTTAGGGAACCTAACGAAAAAGCCCTTGCACGAAAATAAACGACAGGCCGGTAGATCCCAGACCTGTCGCGCTGAAACTCAGTCCTCAGACAGACTCTTATATCTGCCACGTAGCAGCGGGATTGTAATTACCCACTAAATCCCTGTCAAGAAACAATAAACCGCTTGCCAAGGGCACCAGGTCAGGATTTCGCCACTTTATCCGTGGATACCCCTTCTGCTGCGCCCAGCAGGGACAGATCCGGCTCCTCCACCGCCGCCTGGCGCTGACGGCGTCGCTCTGCGTGGTAAGCAAGGCCAGTACCCGCCGGGATCAACCGGCCGACAATCACATTTTCCTTAAGACCCCTCAGTTCATCCCGCAGCCCGCGCACGGCGGCTTCGGTCAACACCCGGGTGGTCTCCTGGAAGGATGCCGCCGAAATAAAGGATTCCGTCGCCAAGGACGCCTTGGTGATACCCAGTAATATGGGCTCCCAGGCGGCGGGCGTCTTGCCATCCGCAAGAGCACGCTCGTTCTCGTCCAAGACGCGGCCTCGTTCCACCTGCTCGCCCTTGAGGAATCGGGTATCTCCAGGGTCCAGCACCTCCACCTTGCGCAGCGTCTGGCGAATAATCACCTCAATGTGTTTGTCATTGATCTTGACGCCCTGCAAGCGATACACGTCTTGAATCTCTTTTACCATATAGTTCGCCATGGCAGTAACACCCAGCAGCCGCAAGATGTCGTGAGGGTTGGGCTCGCCATCTACAATGGTTTCACCCCTTTCCACATGTTCCCCCTCAAACACCGTCACGTGACGCCATTTAGGTATCAGTTCCTCATACTGTTCGCCGTCTGGATCGGTAATGATGAGGCGCTGCTTCCCCTTGGTATCCTTGCCGAAGCTGGCTGTCCCGGAAATTTCCGCCAGGATTGCAGGATCCTTAGGCTTACGAGCCTCAAACAGATCCGCTACCCGCGGCAAACCACCGGTAATATCACGAGTCTTGGAAGATTCCTGTGGAATGCGGGCCACCACGTCACCCACCTCTACCATGACGCCATCCTGCAGACCAACAATCGCGCCGGCCGGCAGATAGTAATGGGCCGGTAAATCGGTACCTGCAATTTGTAGTTCCTTGCCCTTTTCGTCCAGCAGTTGCACCATGGGCCGGAGGTCTTTGCCGGCGGAACCACGCTGCTTGGGATCGCTGACGATCAAATTGGTCAGGCCGGTAATTTCGTCCGTGTGCCGCTGTACGGTAACTCCATCCATAAAATCGGCGAATTTCACGCGGCCAGCCACTTCAGTCACGATGGGATGGGTATGGGGATCCCAATTAGCCACTACTTGGCCCGGTGCCACCGATTGTCCGTCAGTCACACTCAACACCGCGCCGTAGGGAATCTTGTAGCGCTCCCGTTCACGGCCGAATTCGTTGATAACCGCTATTTCCCCGGAACGGGAAACCGCCACTAAGTGTCCGTGCTTGTCTTTAACGGATTTAATGTTATGGAGTTTAACGGTGCCAATAGATTTGATCTCCACACTATTGACCGTTGCCGCCCGGCTCGCCGCACCGCCGATATGGAAAGTGCGCATGGTCAGCTGGGTACCTGGCTCACCAATACTTTGCGCGGCAATGACACCCACGGCTTCACCTCTATTAACCAAGTGACCCCGCGCCAGGTCGCGCCCGTAACAGGCGGCACAAACACCGTAACGGGTTTCACAAGAAATGGGCGAACGCACGCTGATTTCATCGATACCGAACTCTTCCAGTTGGTCCACCAACTTTTCATCCAGTAAGGTACCTTTCGGCACAATCACTTTATCGCTGCCAGGTTCGCAGGCGTCCTTGGCCACTACACGGCCCAACACCTTTTCCCGCAAGGGCTCTACAACGTCACCACCTTCGACCAGCGGCTTCATCTGCAAACTGGCCTCGGTGCCGCAATCGTCCGCTGTGACCACCAGATCCTGGGCCACATCCACTAGACGACGAGTCAGATAACCCGAATTGGCTGTTTTCAACGCCGTGTCCGCCAATCCTTTCCGGGCACCGTGTGTGGAAATAAAGTACTGCAGCACATCCAGGCCTTCCCGAAAGTTCGCGGTAATCGGAGTCTCAATGATGGAACCATCAGGCTTGGCCATTAGTCCGCGCATACCAGCCAATTGGCGAATTTGGGCGGCGGAACCCCGAGCTCCCGAATCGGCCATCATGAATACCGAGTTAAATGACGGTTGACGCACCATTTTTCCTTCCCGGTCCAGCACCTCTTCATTGCCGAGCTTATCCATCATGGCCTTGGCCACCTGGTCGTTGGTCCGGGACCAGATGTCCACAACCTTGTTATAACGTTCACCGTTGGTAACCAAACCCGACGTGTACTGGTGCTCTATCTCCTTCACCTCTGCCTCAGCGCCGCTAAGGATAGCCGCCTTTTCATCGGGTATTACCATGTCCTCCACACCAAAGGACACAGCGGCCCGTGTTGCGTACGAGAAACCGGTATACATAAGCTGGTCGGCAAAAATTACCGTTTCCTTCAAACCCACGCGCCGGTAGCATGCATTTATAAGCGTGGAAATGGATTTCTTTGTCATATCCGCGTTGACCAAATCGAAGGATAAGCCCTTGGGAACAATTTCGAACAACAGTGCGCGGCCCACGGTCGTCTCTACTATACGGCGGCCTTCATGACGCTCACCTTCGTCATCCAACACAACCTCGTCGATACGTACTTTGATGCCGGCATGTAAATCAACAATCCTGCCCTCGTAGGCGCGATGTACTTCCTTTGTATCCGCGAACACCATTCCTTCTCCCTTGGCGTTTATCCTTGATCGGGTCATGTAATAGAGCCCCAGCACTACGTCTTGGGATGGCACGATGATGGGATTTCCATCCGCCGGCGACAGGATGTTATTGGTAGACATCATAAGGGCGCGGGCCTCTAATTGGGCCTCGATGGAAAGCGGTATATGCACCGCCATCTGGTCGCCGTCGAAGTCCGCATTGAAAGCGGCGCACACCAGCGGATGCAGTTGAATGGCTTTACCTTCAATCAATACAGGCTCAAAGGCTTGTATGCCCAAGCGGTGCAACGTTGGCGCCCGATTCAAAAGCACCGGGTGCTCCCGAATGACTTCTTCAAGAATATCCCATACCTCAGCGCCTTCCCGTTCCACTAGTTTTTTGGCTGCCTTGATGGTGGTCGCCAGGCCGCGACGCTGGAGTTTGCTGAATATGAATGGCTTGAACAATTCCAACGCCATGCGTTTCGGCAGCCCGCACTGATGTAACTTCAATGTCGGTCCCACCACGATGACGGACCGCCCCGAGTAATCCACGCGCTTACCCAGGAGGTTTTGACGGAAGCGGCCCTGCTTACCCTTGATCATATCCGCCAACGACTTTAATGGACGCTTGTTGGTGCCGGTAATCGCCCGCCCGCGGCGGCCATTGTCCAGCAAAGCGTCTACGGACTCTTGCAACATGCGCTTTTCGTTACGTACGATGATGTCCGGCGCATTCAACTCAAGCAGCCGCTTCAGACGATTGTTGCGGTTAATCACACGACGGTACAAATCATTCAGATCCGAAGTTGCGAACCGGCCTCCATCGAGAGGAACCAAGGGTCGTAACTCGGGCGGAAGAACAGGCAGCACAGTCAATACCATCCACTCGGGCTTGTTACCCGAGTCCAGAAAAGACTCAACCAGCTTCAGACGCCTGGCAAGGCGTTTCAACTTGGTCTCGGAATTGGTCGCGCCGATGTCCTCGCGCAATTTCACCCTATCGGCCTTAAGATCAAGACTTCGCAGCAACTCGAATACCGCCTCCGCACCCATGCGCGCATCAAACTCATCACCATTCTCCTCGATGGCGTCCAGATAAGCTTCATCGGAAAGGAGTTGGCCTCTCTCCAGCTGCGTCATGCCGGGGTCCACCACTACAAATGCTTCAAAATACAACACCCGCTCGATATCCCGCAGGGTCATATCGAGCAGTAGGCCGATGCGGGACGGCAGAGATTTCAGAAACCAGATATGCGCGGTTGGGCACGCCAATTCTACATGGCCCATACGCTCGCGCCGTACTTTGGCAAGCGTTACCTCTACCCCGCACTTTTCGCATACCACGCCCCGATGCTTGAGGCGCTTGTATTTTCCGCACAAGCACTCGTAATCCTTTACGGGCCCGAAAATCTTGGCGCAGAACAAGCCATCACGCTCGGGCTTGAAAGTACGGTAGTTAATAGTCTCCGGTTTCTTGACCTCACCGTACGACCAAGAGCGAATCATGTCAGGCGAAGCAAGCCCGATTCGTATTGCGTCAAAATCGTCAGTATGACCTTGCGGTCTGAATAGATTAAGTAGGTCTCTCATTATGATTTCCGCCTAAGTAGAAAACTTGGTGTCAGGCCTTGCAATAACACCATTCCTAATCAGTTTTGATCCAGCTCCAGATTAATACCGAGCGATCTGATTTCCTTTACCAGCACATTAAAGGATTCCGGCATACCGGCTTCCATGCGATGGTCGCCATCCACGATGTTCTTGTACATCTTGGTACGGCCGTTAACATCATCGGATTTGACGGTAAGCATTTCCTGCAGCGTGTAGGCTGCCCCATAGGCTTCCAGCGCCCATACCTCCATTTCACCGAATCGCTGACCACCGAATTGGGCCTTACCACCCAATGGTTGTTGAGTCACTAGACTGTAGGGTCCGGTCGAACGGGCATGCATCTTATCGTCGACTAAATGATTAAGTTTCAATATATACATGTAGCCCACGGTAACCTGGCGGTCAAAGTGCTCACCGGTACGCCCGTCAAATAAAGTGGTTTGCCCGTTCTCCGGCAACCCCGCCAGGCGCAACATCTCCTTAATCTCCTGCTCCGTAGCCCCGTCAAACACCGGTGTAGCCATTGGCACGCCATCGCGAAGATTATGGCTCAACTCCATTACATCCTTATCGGAAAGCGATTTGATATCCTCTTTCCGCACTTCCGAGTTATAAATCTTATCGAGGAACTTACGCACCGTTGCGACATCCTCATGGGCGTCCAACAACTTGCCAATCTTGTGCCCAAGTCCCTTGGCGGCCCAGCCCAGGTGGGTTTCCAAAACCTGGCCTATGTTCATTCGGGATGGAACTCCTAAGGGGTTTAATACGATATCTACCGGCGTGCCATCTTCCATATACGGCATATCTTCCACCGGCACGATGATTGAGATCACGCCCTTGTTACCGTGACGTCCTGCCATCTTGTCACCAGGTTGAATGCGGCGCTTAACCGCTAAATAGACCTTAACCATTTTGAGTACACCCGGCGCCAGGTCATCACCCGCCGTCAGCTTGGCCTTCTTTTCCTCCAAGCGCTTATCAAAATCCTTATACATGGCCTTCAATTGGCGTCCGGTAAGCTCCAATTGTTCATTGGATTCTTCGTTGCGCAGACGGATCTCAAACCATTTCTCGCGAAGCACTTCGCTCAAATAGTCTTTAGCAATCTTACTGCCCACTTTAAGTTTATTGGGGCCACCCTCGGCAATTTTTCCTACCAGCAACTTAGCCACACGATCATAGATATCATCTTCCATGATGCGCGTCTGATCTCCAAGATCTTTCTTGACCGCATCAACTTGTTCTTCTTCGATATTCAGGGCACGCTTGTCTTTGTCCACGCCATCCCGCGTAAATACCTGTACATCAATCACTGTTCCGTCCATGCCTGAGGGCACTCGCAGCGAGGTGTCTTTTACATCGGCCGCCTTTTCGCCAAAAATAGCACGCAGGAGTTTTTCTTCCGGGGTTAACTGCGTTTCCCCTTTGGGGGTGACCTTGCCCACCAGAATATCCCCCGGATTAACCTCCGCCCCGATGTACACGATTCCAGACTCGTCCAATTTGGCCAACGCGGCTTCGCCCACGTTAGGAATATCGCCACTGATTTCCTCAGATCCCAATTTTGTGTCCCTGGCTACGCAGGTTAGTTCCTCGATATGGATGGTGGTAAACCGGTCCTCTTCCACCACTCGTTCGGAAACCAAAATGGAATCCTCGAAGTTGTAGCCATTCCAAGGCATGAAGGCCACCAGCAGGTTTTGCCCTAAGGCCAACTCACCCATATCAGTAGAAGGGCCGTCGGCCAACACATCCCCTTTCGCGATCATGTCTCCCGGCGACACCAACGGCCGTTGGTTAATGCAAGTATTCTGGTTTGAACGGGTGTATTTGGTCAGGTTATAGATATCTACGCCCGGTTCCCCAGCTTCCGTTTCGTCATCATTGACACGAACCACCATGCGGCTTGCATCCACTGAATCAACCGCTCCACCACGGCGCGCCACTACGGTAACGCCGGAATCGATAGCCACAGTACGTTCGATACCGGTACCCACCAAAGGCTTCTCGGTAAGCAAAGTAGGCACTGCCTGACGCTGCATGTTTGAACCCATCAAAGCACGGTTTGCATCATCGTGTTCTAAAAATGGGATCAGCGCCGCTGCTACTGATACGATCTGACGAGGCGACACGTCAATGAAATCCACCTTGTCCGGAGTCGACATAGTAAACTCGTTCTGGTGACGGCACGAAACCAGTTCCGCTGTTAACTTGCCTTTGCTGTCAGTAGTCGCGTTAGCCTGTGCGATAACGTAATTACCTTCTTCAATCGCTGACAGGTACTGGATCTTGTCAGTAACCTTACTGTTAACCACTTTACGGTATGGCGTCTCCAGAAATCCGTACTCATTGGTGCGCGCATAGACTGCCAGCGAATTAATTAATCCAATGTTCGGTCCTTCCGGAGTTTCGATCGGACAAACACGGCCATAGTGGGTTGGGTGTACATCGCGCACTTCAAAACCGGCCCGCTCCCTCGTCAGTCCACCAGGACCCAACGCAGAAACACGCCGCTTGTGAGTCACCTCGGAGATAGGATTGTTCTGATCCATAAATTGCGAGAGCTGGCTGGACCCAAAAAATTCCTTAATGGCAGCCGCCACCGGTTTCGCGTTAATCAGCTCTTGGGGCATCAGGCCTTCGCTTTCCGCCAGCGACAGGCGCTCCTTCACCGCCCGCTCAACGCGAACCAGGCCTACCCTGAACACGTTCTCCGCCATTTCACCCACGCAACGAATGCGGCGATTGCCTAAATGATCGATATCGTCCACGTAGCCATTGCCATTGCGGATCTCAATCAACACCCTCATTACGTCGATAATGTCTTCGTTGCTCAGGGTTCCAGATCCTTCTATGGTGTCCCGTCCGACACGGTGGTTGAACTTCATCCGGCCGACCAGGGACAAATCATACCGTTCCGGCGCAAAAAACAGGTTGCGGAATAGATTCTGCGCGGCTTCCTTGGTAGGGGGCTCTCCCGGACGCATCATCCGGTAAATCTCCACGAGAGCCTCCAGCACAGCCCCAGTGGGGTCAATACGCAGTGTATTGGAGATAAATGGCCCGCGATCCAAATCGTTGGTAAATAAAGTCTGGATTTCCTTTATCCCCAGTGAGCGGATCGTCTTCAGCAACTCGGGGGTAATTTCGTCATTGGCGTTGGCGATTACCTCTCCGGATTCCCGGTCCACAATTTCATGGGCCAGCACCTTTTCCATCAGGTATTCCTCCGGAACCGCGAGGGTCTTGATGCGAGACTGCTTCAGGTCTCGAATATGACGCGCCGTGATGCGCCTTCCTTCCGCCACGATCAGTTTACCCTTTGCCTTGATGTCAAAGGTGGCCATTTCACCGCGCAGCCGTTCCGGAATCAGCTCCAGTTTGATATCGCTCTTGGTAAAACGGAACGTGTTGGTCTCGAAAAACAACTCCAGCATCTGTTCCGTGTTATAGCCGAGCGCACGCAATAAAATGGTGGCGGGAAGCTTGCGGCGACGGTCGATACGGACGAACAGGCAATCTTTAGCGTCGAATTCGAAGTCCAGCCAGGAGCCTCTATAGGGAATCACCCGCGCGGAAAACAGCAGCTTGCCGGAGGAGTGAGTCTTACCTTTATCGTGATCGAAGAATACTCCGGGGGAGCGGTGTAACTGGGATACAATTACCCGCTCCGTGCCGTTGATCACAAAGGTGCCGGTCTCTGTCATCAAGGGCAGCTCGCCCATATACACCTCTTGCTCCTTAATATCCTTTACGGTTTTCGTAGCCCCGCTTGCCTCTTTGTCGTAAATCACCAGACGCACCAAGGCCCGCAGCGGCGCCGAATAGGTCAACCCGCGCATCTGGCATTCCTTGACATCAAACGTCGGTGTGCCAAGGCGGTAGCTCACGTACTCCAGGGCTGCATTACCTGAGTAGCTGGTAATGGGAAATACTGACTTGAACGCTGC
>JAZFSS010000211.1:0-4057 GCA_036446275.1 Gammaproteobacteria bacterium
GTTCCGGTTGCTGTGTTACGTGAGTATTCCCTGATGTAGTCGCTTGGGTTTGGTGTGGATCTATGGCGCGAACCTCTACCAGTGCGGTGCCTTTTTTCAGCATGCCTAGTTTTGCGGCTGCCACATAAGAAAGATCAATGACGCGGTTATCGACAAAGGGACCCCGGTCGTTGACTCGTACCACGACTGTACGGTTATTGGTCAAATTGGTCACTCGCACGTAGGTGGGAATTGGTAACGATGGATGAGCGGCGGTCATCGCATACATATTGTAGCGTTCGCCATTGGCTGTGCGGCGACGATGGAACTTGGCTCCGTACCAGGAAGCAATTCCTTTTTGTACAAATCCATGGCTGGATTTAAGTACATAGTAGTGCTTGCCGAAGGCACTATAATGATCAGAGTTGCCGCGCCTGCTGTGCGGCTCCGGTCGTGGTACCGCATCCGGGATTGCAGAGATATCAACCTGCTGCGTGGTTGGTCCGGCGTCGTGCCGGTGCGTTGTAATACTGCAAGCCGTGACCCAGAGCAAGGCGATCGGCACTGTGACAATCGACAGGAAATTCATAAAACGGATGCCTCGTGGGAAACCCAGACTTTCCCGGCCGGGGGCCGGTCCTACCCCGCCATCGTAGAACCCGCGCCTCGCGGGGAATCCAAATTCAAAGATTGTTGACGATCTCGCGTTGTTTTTCAATTTCTTCTGACAGTTGGTGAACGGCCATCGCATACAGGGCGCTGTGATTATAGCGGGTTATGACGTAAAAATTGTTCAGCCCCAACCAATATTCGCTGCCCTTGCGGGTTTCCAGCTCCACCAGCATCCCTAAACGTTGATTTGGTAAAGAAGCCAGCGGTTCTACACCGTATTGGCGCATCTTGGCCAAGCTGGTGTGGGGTTTTAGCCCCTGTCCCAACAAGGTTCTGTAACGATTCCCGTGTACACGCACAGGGCTGACAACAACCTGTCTTGGCTCCCATCCATGTTTGTGCAGATAGTTGGCGACGCTGCCGATAATGTCGGACGGGCTGCCCCATAAATCCCGTTTACCATCTTCATCAAAATCCACCGCGTAGCGACGGTAACTGCTGGGTATGAATTGTCCCTGCCCCATGGCACCGGCATAGGAACCGGTAACCGTTAACGGATCTACCTGCTCTTCCTGGCTCAATAGCAGAAACTGTTCCAATTCACCGCGAAAGAACTGTGCCCTGGGCGGGTACCCGAAGGCCAAGGTGCTAAGAGAGTCTAATACCCTATAGGAACCATCGTTGCGGCCGTAGCTGGTTTCCACTCCAATGATGGCAACGATAACCCTGGGATCAATACCGTAACGTTCTCTTGCAGCGGCCAGAATCTTTTGGTGGCGGTTCCAGTAGACGATACCGCCATCGATACGCCCCGGCGTGAGAAAAATCCGGCGATATTGGTACCATGGTTTTGCCTCTGCCGGCCGGGAGATGGCCTCAATAATGTCGGGTCGCATGCGTGCATTTGCGAATAGTTCTGTTAATTGGTTTGCATCAAAGCCGTGACGATCCACCATTTCTTGAATGAAGGGCGCCAGGTCGGCATGATCTGTAACGGATCCCATTTCCGGGCCCGCCGCACAGCCCTGGCTTAATGCAAATAACATTGGTAGCCCGGCCAACCAACCTTTATGTACTCGTTCTTCAGTTATCGTCATGGATTCAACTCGTGTTCAGGTCGACAATAATTTTCGGTGTGTATGAATCGACATAAGCATACCGAAACCGGCCATTAAGGTCACCATAGAGGTTCCTCCGTAACTGACCAATGGTAAAGGCAGACCGACAACCGGGAGCAGGCCTGTCACCATGCCTGTATTGACGATGATGTACACCATGAAGGTAAGCGCAAGGCTGCCGCCCAGTAATCGGGTAAAAGTGTCTTGTGCCTGAGAAGCTATTAACATGCTGCGGAACATAATGAACAGGTACAGAGAAAGCAATAATAAAATACCAATCAGCCCAAATTCTTCGCCCAGTACGGCAAAGATAAAATCCGTAGAACGCTCGGGCAGGAACTCAAGTTGTGACTGGGTGCCATTCAACCATCCTTTGCCGTACAGTCCCCCGGAGCCGAGGGCGATTTTTGACTGGATAATATGATAGCCGGCGCCCAACGGGTCATGTTCGGGGTTTAAAAACGTCAGTACCCGCTGCTGCTGATAATCGCGCATGAAGTACCATAAAAATGGTGCCGATGCGGTAGCGAACAAAGAGCAATAGACCAACACCCGCCAGGGGAGTCCTGCCAGAAAAAGGACGAAAAATCCGGAACAGGCGATTAACAGTGCGGTGCCCAGATCCGGCTGCCTGGCGATTAGTATTGTGGGTATTGCGAGGGCGATACCCGCCAGGACAAGGTGCAAGGCGCGTGGTGGTAGGCACGCATCCCGCAGCAGCCATGCAACCATCATCGGTACCGCCAGCTTCATCATTTCGGCCGGTTGAAATCGGATGACACCCAGATCCAACCAGCGCTGAGCCCCTTTGCCGACGTCTCCAAACCATATCACTGCGATTAACAAGAGTATGCCGATGCCGAACAACCACGGCGCTATGAGCCGCAACCAGCGCGGATGAACTTGTGCCACCAAGATCAGGGCAGCGAAGCCGATACCCAGCCTTGTTACCTGGGCCATGGCCACCCCGGTATTCTGGTTGCTGGCGCTGTACAGCACCATAAGCCCTAAGCTGCATACCGCTATCAGGAGCAGCACCAACGGGGGATCCAGATGCAGGCGTTGCCGCCAACTATTTGCATCGTGACTGTGATCGGTGCCGATGGCGCTCATTACAATTTCCGTCCCACCAAATACTCGTCCATGATCTGTCGGGCAATGGGCGCCGCCACGGCGCTGCCGCTGCCCCCATTTTCCACGATCACGGCGATCGCTATCCTCGGATTGTGTGCCGGCGCAAAGGCAATAAACAGGGCATGGTCACGGAGACGCTTGGCAATTTGATCCGGCTCATATTCCTGTGCTTGCTTAAGACCAAATACTTGCGCCGTACCGGTTTTGCCGGCGATCCGATAAGGTGCGTCCAGGCCGATATGCCGCGCCGTTCCCCAGCGGCCGTGTACCACTTGCACCATGGCATCGATCACGGCATCCCAATTGGCCTGCGTAACGATTGGTACCGGCTGCAGATAGTGGGCCGCTTGCGGGGTCAAGGTGCCTTGCCGGGTGTCTTCCACTGCATAAACCATGTGCGGCTGTACCCTTTTACCATAGGTAGCCAGGGTTGCGGTAACGGCAGCCAGTTGAATGGGGGTAACCAGATTAAACCCCTGGCCGATACCGCTGATAAGCGTTTCCCCGGTATACCAGGGCTCGCTACGGGCATGGCGTTTCCACGCACGGGAAGGCAGTAACCCCGTTCGTTCGCCGCTGAGATCGATTCCCGTGAGCTGCCCGAACCCGAACGGTTGCAGCGCATCATGCATGCGATCGATGCCCATGGAGAGGGCCAGGTCGTAGAAATATACGTCGCAGGACTCCACGATAGCAGTGATTAAGTTGACGCTGCCGTGACCATCCCTTTTCCAGTCCCGGTACTTGCGTGTACCGCCCGCCAGGGTGAAATAGCCGGGGCAATACGTGCGGCCGTGCAGGTTTGTGACCCCCAGTTCGGCGCCTGCCAGTCCGGCAAACGGTTTTAACGTAGACCCCGGGGGATATTGCCCCCGCACGACCCTGTTAAACAATGGCCGGCCGCTATCGGTACTCAGTGTCCGATAGTCGTCAACTTCAATGCCATTCACAAAAGGATTGGGGTCATAGCTTGGCAAGCTGACCAGCGTAAGCACCGCCCCAGTGCGGGGGTCCAGGGCCACGACGGCGCCGTGAAAGTCGCCAAAGGCCCGTTCAGCTACAGCTTGCAGCCTGGAATCCAAGTGCAAGTACAGATTAGGTCCGGGTACCGGTGCGGTACGGCGCAACACCCGAATTACCCTGCCTTCTGAATTTGTTTCAACCTGTTGGTAGCCGACTTGGCCGTGCAATAGATTTTCGTAATACTTTTCTAC